>WRCZ01000528.1 GCA_009783685.1 Actinomycetes bacterium | reverse complement strand
GCCCGGCCGAAGGGCCGGGCTGCGGGCGTCACGCGTCATCCGGTCAGCCCGCCTCGACGGGCTCGGCGGCCTTGCGGGTGCGGCGGCGGGGGGCCTTGGGGGCCTCGTCGGCCGGTGCCTCGGCGGGGGCCGGGACCTCGGTCGCCACGGCCTTGCGGGTGCGGCGGCGCGGCGCCTTCGGGGCCTCCTCGGCCTCCGTCGCGGGAGCCGGGACCACTGCGGTCGCCGCCTCCACCACGGGTGCCTCCGCGGCCTTGCGGGTGCGGCGCCGGGGAGCCTTGGGGGCCTCCTCCGCGGGCGCGGCGGCCGGCTCGGCCACCGGGGTCACCGGAGCCTCCTCGGCGGCCTTGCGGGTGCGGCGGCGCGGTGCCTTGGGCGCCTCCTCGGCCGGCGCCACCGGCTCCGCGACGGCGACCGCGTCCGCGGTGACGACGGCCTCGACCGTGTCCACGGCGGCCTCCGCGCGCTTGCGGGTGCGGCGGCGCGCCTTCGGGGCGTCCTCGGCGGCGGTCTGCTCGGGCGCGGCGGCCGGCTCGGCCACCGGCTCTACCACCGGCGTCACCGCGGCCTGCGCGGCCACCGGCGCGCCCGCGCCACCGCGGGTGCGGCGACGGCGGCGCGGGGTGCGCACGGCCTGCTCCTCGCCGGAGGAGACGGCCGTCGCGTCCGCGGCGGGGGAGCCGGCGGCGTCCGCGGTCGAGCCGCCGCGGGTACGGCGCCGCTCCCGCGGCGTACGGGTGCGGGCGGGACGCTCCTCGGCGGGGGCCGGACGGCCGCCGCGGCGGCCGCGTGCTCCGCGCCCGCCGGTCTCGCCGAGGTCCTCGACCTCCTCCGCGTCCAGACCGGCCCTGGTCCGCTCGGCACGCGGCAGTATGCCCTTGGTGCCCTCCGGGATCCCCAGCAGCTCGTACAGGTGCGGCGAGGTGGAGTACGTCTCCTCCGGGTCGCCGAACGGCAGGTCCAGCGCCTTGTTGATCAGCTGCCAGCGCGGGATGTCGTCCCAGTCCACCAGCGTCAGCGCGGTGCCGGAGGCGCCGGCCCGGCCGGTGCGGCCGATCCGGTGCAGATAGGTCTTCTCGTCCTCGGGCGTCTGGTAGTTGATCACGTGCGTGACGCCCTCGACGTCGATGCCGCGGGCGGCGACGTCGGTGCAGACCAGCACGTCCACCTTGCCGTTGCGGAAGGCGCGCAGCGCCTGCTCGCGGGCGCCCTGCCCGAGGTCGCCGTGCACGGCGCCCGAGGCGAACCCGCGCCGCTCCAGCTGCTCGGCGATGTCGGCGGCGGTCCGCTTGGTCCGGCAGAAGATCATCGCCAGGCCGCGGCCCTCGGCCTGCAGCACCCGCGAGATCAGCTCCGGCTTGTCCAGCGAGTGGGCCCGGAAGACGTGCTGGGTGATGTTGGCGACGGTCGCGCCCTCGTCGTCCGGCGCGGTGGCCCGGATGTGCGTGGGCTGCGACATGTAGCGGCGGGCCAGGGAGATGACCGCGCCCGGCATGGTCGCCGAGAACAGCATGGTCTGCCGCTTCACCGGCAACATGCCCATGATCTTCTCGACGTCCGGCAGGAAGCCGAGGTCGAGCATCTCGTCGGCCTCGTCCAGCACCAGGGAGCGCACGTGGCGCAGGCTGAGCTTCTTCTGGCCGGCGAGGTCCAGCAGGCGGCCGGGGGTGCCGACGACCACGTCGACGCCCTTCTTCAGCTGCTCCACCTGCGGCTCGTAGGCGCGGCCGCCGTAGATCGCGGCGACCCGCACGTCCCGCACCTTGCCGGCGGTCAGCAGGTCGTTGGTGACCTGCTGGCACAGCTCGCGGGTGGGGACCACCACGAGGGCCTGCGGGGTGTCGGTGAGCGCTTCGGGCTCGGCGCGGCCGGCTTCGACGTCGGCGGCGACGGTGACCCGCTCCAGCAGCGGCAGGCCGAAACCGAGGGTCTTGCCCGTGCCGGTCTTGGCCTGGCCGATGACGTCGTTGCCCGCGAGGGCGACCGGGAGCGTCATCTCCTGGATCGGGAAGGGAGTGGTGATGCCGACGGCCTCGAGGGCCTCGGCGGTCTCGGGAAGGATTCCCAGGCTGCGGAACGTCGTGGTGGTCAGGATGTTGCCTCTTCTGTGAGACGGCACTGTGCGGCAAGGGGGGGTCGAGCGCCGGCACGCCGTGGGGATCACGGCGTCGGCCACTGACCGCGCAGAGGTGTGTCGTGCAGCCGTAGGTGGCTGCGGAGCGCGGGACCGCTGCCCTCGCTCATGCCGCGAGCGGGCCCCTCCCGATGTCGGGAAGGCGGTCGGTTCGGAGCCGATCGGGCCACCGACCGGGCATCCAGGTGTTGCACACGTCGCCCGCCGGATCGGAAACGCGCCGATGACCGACGGGTGCAATACCACTCTACCCCGGAAAGTCTTAGCTGCACCCGATCAAATGTTTCGTTCGGGACGTCGTCGCGGCGGTGACGGCCGCGCGCCGCCCCCGCCACCGGGTGTGCGGCCGTGCGCGCCGCCCTGCGTGCCGTCGCCGGTGCACTCGGCGCGGCCTGCGGCGGCACGGTCCGCCAGGGGTCTTCCGCGGGGCCCGGACTTGGCTATTGTGCGCTGCATGGAGACGCCTGACACACCCGACCGGAACCCCGCCCCCGCTCCCACCGGGATCGCCGCCCAGGACTGGGCCGCCGCGTCCGCGGACCCGCAGTACCGGGCCGCCGTCGTGGACCTGCTCGGCGCGCTGGCCTACGGCGAGCTGGCCGCGTTCGAGCGGCTCGCCGAGGACGCGAAGCTCGCGCCGACCCTGGAGGACAAGGCGGAGCTGGCGGCCATGGCGGCGGCGGAGTTCCACCACTTCGAGCAGCTCAGGGACCGGCTCACCTCGGTCGGCGAGGCGGCGAACCAGGCGATGCTGCCGTTCGGCGCCGCGCTGGACGAGTTCCACCGCCAGACCGCGCCCTCGGACTGGCTGGAGGGCCTGGTCAAGGCGTACGTCGGCGACTCGATCGCGTCCGACTTCTACCGCGAGGTCGCGGTCCGCCTCGACTCCGACACCCGCACCCTGGTGCTGGCGGTGCTCGACGACACCGGGCACGCCACGTTCGCGGTGGAAAAGGTGCGCGCCGCCATCGAGGCCGATCCGCGGGTCGGCGGCCGGCTGGCCCTGTGGGCGCGCCGGCTGATGGGCGAGGCCCTCTCCCAGGCGCAGCGCGTGGTGGCCGACCGGGACGCGCTGTCCACCATGCTCGTGGGCGGCGTCGCCGACGGCTTCGACCTCGCCGAGGTCGGCAGGATGTTCTCCCGCATCACCGAGGCCCACACCAAGCGGATGGCGGCCCTGGGGCTCGCCGCCTGACGCGGCTGCGGCGCCCGGGCGTGGGGCCGGCCGCGGGTTCCGGTGCGGCGGCCGGTCGGGACGTCAGTCCTTGACCAGGCCCCAGGAGGGGCGGGTGTCGGGCCGGGCCAGCAGGCTGAGGAGCGCCGCGGCGACCGCGAGGGCGCCCGGGAGTGTCGCCTCCAGGTGGCCGGTGCCGACGATCGCGCGGGTGATCAGGCCGCCGGCGAGCGCGGCGCCCGGGCCGGTGCCCATCACCAGCGGCGAGCGGGGGAGCCGCCGGGGCAGCAGGCGGGTGGCCGCGAGTGCGGCGGCGAGTCCGGTCACGGCGTAGGCCACGGCTTCCCACCACATGGTGATCCCCTCCGGTCGTGTACGGGCCGGCGTGCTCACGAGGGGTCCTACCCCCGCGGGCCAGGGGGTGAAACGGAGAGGCGGCAACCGGTGACCACCGGTTGCCGCCTCCGCGGTGTCGTGTCAGGGGCGCCTCAGAGCGCGGCACCGAAGCCGACGCGGCGGGTCGCCGGCTCACCGATCTCGACGTACGCGACGCGGTCCGAGGGCACGAGGATCTTGCGCCCGTGCTCGTCCTCCAGGGACAGGACCGCCGCGGTCCCGGAGAGCGCCGCGGTGACGGCCTTCTCCACCTCTTCTGCAGACTGCGCGCTCTCGATGCTGATCTCGCGCGGCGCGTGCTGCACGCCGATCTTGACCTCCACGGCTTGGATACCTCCGATGGTCGGGCGGTGTGCGCGGTCGATCGCGCCGTACGCAGCACAGACTAGCCCCGCGCGGGCGGCGGAAATCGACGGCATGGAAACGCCGTGAGCGAACAGCCCAACCGAATATGCGGGGTCTGACGTTCGAGCTGCTCCCCGTCGGGTCAGTGGTGGAGGTCGGGGCCGTGCAGGGGGAAGCCGGCGATGCCGCGCCAGGCGAGCGAGGTGAGCAG
>WRCZ01000527.1 GCA_009783685.1 Actinomycetes bacterium | reverse complement strand
GCCACGCGACAGCGCCCGCGACGCGCGCCCGGGCAGCGGCGCCAGCTCGATGCCGTCCTCACCCTCGGCGTCGGTGACGTACGCGACCACGCCCGTGTCGCCCAGCATCACCGGCAGCCGCACCCGTGCGCCGGGCTCGTCGGCGATGGTGCGCGCCGGGCCGTCGCGGTGCGTGAGCCAGTAGAGGCTGCCGCGCACGCACACCGCGCTGGCGCGGCCGGTGCGGTCGGTGGCCAGCCCGTCGAGGTTCGCGGCGGCCGGCACCTGGTAGGGGCGGCGCCCGCTGCGCTGCCCGCCCAGCAGGATGTCCAGCCGGCGCGGCTCCGCCTCCGGCGACGACAGGTCGTCCACCAGCCACAGCCCGCCCGCGCACTGGTACACCACGCGGTCACCGTCGGTGGCGGCGCTGCGGGCGTAGAAGTCCGCGTGGTCGGTGTGGCGACGCAGGTCCGTGCCGTCCGGGGCGCACGAGTACAGGTTCCCGACGCCCTCGTGGTCGGACAGGAACGCGATCCGGCCCTGCACGAACATCGGCGACGACAGGTGCCCGTCGATCTCCTGGACCAGGCGGCGGCCGTGAAACCACAGCCGGCCCGTGGCGCCGCCGCGGTAGCGCTTCCAGGCGTACGGCTCGTGCGGCGGCGTGCCGGTCAGCAGCAGGGTGCGGCGGTCGGTGCCGCCGCCGGCGCAGGGCCGGTCCTGGACGGCGATGTCGGAGACCGGCCCCCAGGGCAGCTGCCCGCCCGGCTCGTCCTCCACCGGCACGCTGTACGCCCACGTGTGGTACGCGAACGGCTTGCCGTGCGAGGACACCGCCAGGACGTGGTTGTCCGGCGTCCACGAGCACACCCGCGTGTCGCTGCTGCCCCAGTACGTCAGCCGGTGCGCGGCGCCGCCCTCGACCGGCACCAGGTACACCTCGGGGTCGAGGCTGCGCCAGTTGGTGAACGCGATCAGGGTGCCGTCCGGGGAGAAGCGCGGCGGGCCGACCCGCGTACGGTCGGCGGTCACCCGCCAGGCACGCCCGGGCGACCCGCCGGGCGGACCCAGCGGGGCCATCCAGATGTCGTCCTCGGCGGCGAAGCAGACGAGATCGCCGTTCAGGTGCGGGAACCGGAGGTACGCGCCATCGCTCACCCCTCCCATGGTTCGGGGCGCCCGGAGGCCCAGCAACTTTTCCGGGGGGCCTGCGCCCCCGCCGCACCCCGTTCCGCCGCCCGTGCGCCCCGGGCCCGCGACCCCGCCCGCCCCCGCGGCCCCGCACACCCCTCCAGCGACGGCCGCCGGGACGTCCGGACGCGGGGACGCCGAGATGCCGAGACCCCGGGCCGCCGGGTGCCGCCGGCGAGGGCCGCCGGGACGTCCGGACGGCCGTACACAGTGGCGCCGTGGCGTCCGAGACCCGGCCGTCCCCGGCCCCGGCCGCCGGGTGCCGCTACTCCGCGGCCTCGCGCCCCAGCCGCTCCTCCGCCGCCGCAAGCCGCGCCAGCGTCCGCTCGCGGCCGAGCGCGACCAGGGACTCGAAGAGCGGCAGGCCGACCGTGCGGCCGGTCACCGCCACCCGCACCGGCGCCTGCGCCTTGCCGAGCTTGAGCCCGTGGGCGGCGGCCACCGCCTCCAGCGCCGCCTTCAGCGGCTCCGCCTCCCACTGCGTGACGTCCAGCGCGGCCGAGGCGTCCCGCAGCAGCTCCCGCGCGCCCGGCTTCATCGCCTTCGCCCACGACGCCTCGTCGTCCACCGGCGCGTCGAGGAAGAGGAAGTCGACGTTCGCGGTGATGTCCGACAGCACGGCCAGCCGCGTCTGGGCCAGCGGCGCCACCGCCGCGAACACCTCGGGGTCGTAGGACTCCGGGGCCCACGGCGCGTGCGGCGCGATCAGCCACGGCGTGCACTCGGCGACGAAGTCCTCCGCCGGCAGCGCGCGGATGTACTCGCCGTTGAACGCGGTGAGCTTCTTCAGGTCGAAGAACGCCGACGAGCCGTTGACGTCCTCGATCCGGAACAGCTGCTCCAGCTCCTCGTACGGCATGATCTCGCGGTCGCCGCCGGGCCCCCAGCCCAGCAGCATCAGGTAGTTGACCATCGCCTGCGGCAGGTAGCCCTCGGCCAGGTAGTCCTCCAGCGCGACCTTGTCCCGGCGCTTGGAGAGCTTCTGCCGCTTCTCGTTGACGATCACCGGCAGGTGCGCCCACACCGGCGGCACCGCGTCCAGCGCCTGCCACAGCAGCTGCTGCTTGGGGGTGTTCGACAGGTGCTCCTCGCCGCGGATCACCTCGGTGATCCCCTCGTCGAGGTCGTCGACGACGTTGGCCAGCAGGAACACCGGCGAGCCGTCGCCGCGGGCGATCACGAAGTCCTCGATCGCGCTGTTCGGGAACGCCGGTTCGCCGCGGATCAGGTCCACCACGACCGTCTCGCCCTCGTCCGGGGTGCGGAACCGCAGCGCCCGCCCCGGCTCGTAGGCCAGGCCGCGGTCGCGGCAGAAGCCGTCGTAGCCCAGCTGCTGCGAGCCGGTGCGCTCGGCCAGCTGCTCGCGGGTGCAGTCGCAGTAGTAGGCGCGGCCCGCCGCGTGCAGCTTGAGGGCCGCCTCGCGGTGCCGGCCGGCGTTCGCGGACTGGAAGTAGGGGCCCTCGAAGTGCGGGTCGGCCTGGGAGATGCCGATCGCGGCCAGCGCGCTGATGATGCCGTCGATCCACTCGGGCCGGTTGCGGGCCGCGTCGGTGTCCTCGACGCGCAGCACGAAGGTGCCGCCGGAGCGGCGTGCCACGGCCCAGTTGTAGAGGGCGGAACGCGCGCCTCCGACGTGGAACATGCCGGTCGGGGAGGGGGCGAAGCGGACGCGGGGCGCGGCATCAGACATGGTCCACAGCCTATCGGCCCGCATACCGGTGCCCGCGGACAATGACCTGGCCAGCGCCGTCGCGTAACGTGCTCGGCGTCGTGACCGGTGGGTAACCGGTGGAAGCAGCCGAGTGGGACGGGAGCGGGCCGATGGCGCTGGACGCGGACGTCGTGGTGGTGGGTGGCGGGCTGGCCGGGCTGGTCGCCACCTCCGAGCTGGCCGATGCCGGCCGCAAGGTGATCCTGGTCGACCAGGAGCCGGAGGCGTCGCTCGGCGGCCAGGCGTTCTGGTCCTTCGGCGGGCTGTTCTTCGTCGACTCGCCCGAGCAGCGCCGGATGCGGATCAAGGACAGCACGGAGCTGGCGCTGCAGGACTGGATGGGCACCGCGGGCTTCGACCGCCCCGAGGACCACTGGCCGCGCCGCTGGGCCGAGGCGTACGTGCACTTCGCGGCGGGGGAGAAGCGGGCCTGGCTGCACGAGCGCGGGATACGGCTGTTCCCGGTGGTCGGCTGGGCCGAGCGCGGCGGGTTCCTGGCCACCGGGCCGGGAAACTCGGTGCCGCGCTTCCACATCACCTGGGGGACCGGGCCGGGTGTCGTCGCGCCGTTCGAGCAGCGGGTGCGGGAGGCGGTCGCGCGTGGTCGGGTGGAGCTGCGCTTCCGGCACCGGGTGACCGCGCTGACCACGACCGGCGGCGCGGTGGACGGGGTGAGCGGCGAGGTGCTGGTGCCCAGCGACGCGGCGCGCGGCGAAGCCAGTTCGCGGGAGGTCGCGGAGCAGTTCAGCCTCAAGGCGCAGGCGGTGGTGGTCACTTCCGGAGGCATCGGCGGCAACCACGACCTGGTGCGGGCGGCCTGGCCGGAACGGCTGGGGACCCCGCCGGCCAAACTGCTGTCGGGCGTTCCGGCGCACGTCGACGGGCTGATGCTGGGGGTCGCCGAGGCGGCCGGCGGCGGGCTGATCAACGGCGACCGGATGTGGCACTACACCGAGGGCATCGAGAACTGGAACCCGATCTGGGCCCGGCACGGCATCCGCATCCTGCCCGGCCCGTCCTCGCTCTGGCTGGACGCCACCGGCACCCGGCTGCCCGTCCCGCTGTTCCCCGGCTTCGACACCCTCGGCACCCTCGACCACATCATGCGCACCGGGTACCAGCACACCTGGTTCGTGCTCACCCAGAAGATCATCGAGAAGGAGTTCGCACTCTCCGGCTCCGAACAGAACCCCGACCTGACGGGCCGTTCGATCCGCGGCGTGCTCGGCCGGGCCCTGCCCGGGGCGTCCGGGCCGGTCGAGGCCTTCAAGCGGCACGGCGCCGACTTCGTGGTCGCCGCCACGCTGGAGGACCTGGTCCGCGGCATGAACAAGCGTCAGGACGGGGCTCCCGACCTCGACCCGGTCGCGCTGCGCACCGAGATCG
>WRCZ01000526.1 GCA_009783685.1 Actinomycetes bacterium | reverse complement strand
CGCCCGCTGTACCGCGGCTCCGACGACGTGGCGGCTCGCCAGCCGGACCGAGCTCCGGCTATGGGCGGAACCGCCCGCCGCATTCGGCCCCCGCGGGGATCGCCGCGACCCTCAGGACGCGTCGACGTAGGCGAGGTGGGTGCCGCAGACGGTGCAGCGGAAGAGCATCGCGGTCGCCGACTTGCCCAGGTGGGTCAGGAACTGCTCGAGCTGCTTTTCGTCGCGCCAGCCGTCGAGGCGCATCTCGGCGCGCAGTCGGTCGAGGGCCTCGGGATGCGCGGCCAGTTCGGCGTATCCGACCTCGCCCAGGAAGGCCGCGGCGTCCTGGCAGTGGACGAGCCAGTGCGGATCCTGCCAGGCGTGGAAGCCGGGAGTGCGGCGGGTGACCTCGTGCAGGACGTCCTCGCTGACACCGGCGAGCCCGTAGGAGTCGGAGAACTCGCCCGCGAAGCGTGCGGCCGCGCTCCCGTCCGCGATGCACCACGGGCAGAAGCGTCCGCCGGGCTCCTCGGCGCTGTAGAAGGCCGCCGTGTAGATCCAGCCCGTGTCGCGGTCGCAGCAGGCGCACGTCTCGGCGGCTGCGCGGATGGACCCGCTGGCCACGGGGTCCGGGTGGTAGCGGAAGACGGGCAGCCCGGCGCTCATCGCGGCGTGCCTGTCCGCGCCTCGCCGGCGCCGCCCGCAGATCCCATGGGGGGCAGTCTGTCCGCAGGGAGGACCCGCGATCAAGCCGCGGCGCGGGGCCGTCGGGCGGCGACGCACCGCCCCGGTACCGCGACGTCGACGCACAGGGCCGCCAAGTCGCCGCAGGCTCCGGCAGGTTCGCCAACCCGCCCTCCTGCCGGGACCGTTGCAGTCGTGAGGAGTCATCCGGCCGTCTCCGTCACTGCAGGGAGGCGAAGTCCTGGGTGAGCCAGACCGAGCCCTTGGCGTCGCGGTGGACGGCGATGCCGATGCGGGTGAAGCCCGACGAGAGGATGTTGCGGCGGTGGCCGTCGTCCGGGGGCTGCTCGTCGAGCATGCTCTGGGTGAGGTTGACGGCCATCGCGGCGATGGCCTCCGGGGTGTCGGCGACCGGGCCGCCCACACCGATGTTCTCGCCGGCGGACGTCCAGTGGACGCCGTTCGCGGACTCGCGGTCGCCGAACGCCGGTTCGCCCGGGCACTGGTGGGACAGACCGCAGCCGCCGGCCATCACCGCGTTGTGCTGGGCCGCACTGCCGTTGAGGCCGTCGAGCAGGGTGTAGGCGGGCAGGCCCTGCTGGGCGCGCGCCTTGTTGATGAGGGCGAGGACCTGCTGGACGGCCAGGTCGGTGGCGGAGGTCGGGGTGGGCGAGGCCGGAGCGCTCGGCGTGGTCGGATGCGCCGAGGGCGTGGGGCGGTGGGTGGGGGCCGGCGAGGAGGACGCGGAGGGGGACGTGGTCGGGACGGGCCTGGACGACGTCGGCGCGGGCCGCGCGGTCGGCGGTGCCGAGGGAGACGCGGACGGCCGGGCCCCGTGACCGGCCTGCGTGGACCAGGGGTCGCCGGCGTGCTCCAGCCATTGCGCCGGCAGCAGATGGGCGTGGCTTCCACCGCCCGCCGCCTCCGCGTGGTGGTGCGCGGGATGGCCCATGCAGGCGAACGCGGTACCGCCGCTGACCACGGCCAGCGCGGCGGCGCCGCTGACGGCTATCCGCACCCGGGGCTTGCGCGGTGCGCGGTGGCTGCGCGGTGGGGGGACGCGACGGTGCGAACTCATCGGGCTTCTCTCCTGGGGGCGCCGGGGACGTCGGGTGACGGCCGGGGACGGCGTCCGAACGGCCGCGGACGGTGCGCGGTGGGGGTGTGCACCGGGGACAGAAACCGGACGGCCGTTCGGACGCGCACCACCGTAGGGCGTCCCCGACCTGGGCAGAACGCTTCGGCGGGCGCCTTAATGCTCCGCTGAGAAACGCCTTAACCCGCGCTTCGGTTGGGCAGCGGGGCACCCCGTTCGCGCGGCGCTTTGCGACGCGACTGGAGCGCCCTCACCACGACGTCTCCGTCGTCACGGCCTTCGCCTGCGGATCCAGCGTCGCCGTGATCTGCGACCGGTGGTGCGCCCCGGAGAACGTGACGACCAGCGAACGCGCCGAGTCCTGCGCGGTGTTGGTGGTGAAGCCCTGCGCGGGCACCGCGGAGACCAGGCAGACCGCGTCGTCCCCCCAGCGGACGGTGACCTGCCCGCCCTGCGCCTGCACCGCGTGCGCCCCGACACCGCCCGAGCAGTCGTAACCCTGGCCACCCGCAGGCGGTTTGGATGTCGTCGGGGCCGGCGACGCGGTGCGGGTCGGCGCCGGCCGGGTCGTCGCGGGCGCGGTGGGGGAGGGCCGGTGGGTCGGCGTGGAAGGCGCGGACGACACCGGCGACGGCTTCGGCGCCATCGTGCCGGTGCCGACCGTCGGAGCGCCGAACGCGGTCGGCATCCCGTGCGCCGTCGGCGGCAGCGGGGCGGTGGAGTGCACCACGAACCGCACGGTCAGGAAAACGGCGGTCACGGTGACCGCCGTGCAGGACAGCCAGACCAGGAAGTAGCGCAGCAACCGGGGCACGGGACCATCATGGTGGATCCGCTACCGTGTGCCGCATGGCCAGCGTCCTGGTGATCGAAGACGACCCGGTCATCCGCTCCTCGCTGCTCGAGGCGCTGACCGCGTTCGGGCATGTCGTGCGCAGTGCCGCCGACGGTTTCGGCGGGCTGCGCGAGGTGACGCAGACGCGGTTCGACGCCGTGGTGCTGGACCTCGGGCTGCCCGACCTCGACGGGCGGGACGCGCTGCGGATGCTCCGCGGCATCTCGCAGGTGCCGGTGCTGGTGGCGACCGCGCGCGACGACGAGAACGAGATCATCCGGCTGCTGGACGCCGGCGCCGACGACTACCTCGTCAAGCCGTTCTCCGGCGGCCAGTTGCAGGCCCGGCTGTCCGCCGTACTGCGCCGCACCCAGCGTCCCGAGCCCTACCGGCAGCCACTGCCGGGCGGCCCGGCGGCCGTTCGCGGAGCCGCCGGGCCCGTGCTGCCGCCTTCGGTTCGCGCGGCGCCGCTGCGCGTCGGCGAACTCGACATCGACGTGCGGGCCAGGACCGCCGCCCTGGCCGGCCGCGAACTCGATCTGACGCGACGCGAGTTCGACCTGCTGGCGTATCTGGGGCAGCGGGCCGGGGCGGTGGTGTCCAAGCAGGAACTGCTCGCCGAGGTGTGGCGGGAGCCGTACGTGGACGACCAGACCGTGCACGTCCACCTGTCCGCGCTGCGCCGCAAGCTCGGCGAGCAGGCCGCCCGGCCGCGGTACCTGCACACCGTGCGCGGCGTCGGCTTCAAACTGGTCGCACCGCGTTGAGAAGGACCCTGGCCGGCATCGCCCTGGCGGTCACCACCATGGTGGCCCTGTCCTTCTCGATCCCGCTGTCCCTGCTGGTGCGGTCCGAGGCCCGCACCCAGGCGGTGACCGCCGCGGAGCAGCGGGCCGCCGCCCTCGCGCCGGTGCTCGCGCTCACCACCGACGTGGCGAGCCTGCGGGCCGCGGCCGCCAGCGTCGACCCCGACGACCGGCTCGCCATCCACCTGCCCGGCGGCACGCTGCTCGGCGCGACGCACGCCCCCGCGGCGCTGCTGCGCAGGGCGCAGAGCGCGGGGGAGTCGCTGGCCCGGGACGTGCCGGACGGCTGGGTGTACCTCCAGCCGGTGGTGCTCGGGGGCGGACGGGTCGCGGTCGTCGAGGAGTTCGTGCCGTCCGCGGACCTGTCGCGGGGGGTCGCCGAGTCCTGGTGGGTGATGGCGGGGCTGGTGATCGGGCTGGTGCTGGGCTCGGTGTTCGTCGCCGACCGGCTGGCCGCGCGCGTCGTGCGCTCCTCCCGGCGGCTCTCGGACGCCGCGCACGCGCTCGGCGAGGGCGACCTGGACACCCGGGTGGACCCCATGGGGCCGCCCGAACTGCGCGAGGCCGGAACGGCGTTCAACGCGATGGCCGAGCGGATGGTCCAGCTCCTCGCCACCGAACGCGAGTTGGTGGCGGATCTGTCGCACCGGCTGCGGACCCCGCTGACCGCGCTGCGGCTGGCGGCGGAGCAGCGCGAGATGCGGCCAGGGGCCTTTCCGGGCCCGGCGGTTGCGGGGCCCTCGGGGCCTTCGGGGCCCGCCGGTCCAGGCGTGCACGGCGATCCGCGACGGCTCACCGCGGCGATCGACGCGCTGGAGGACGAGCTCCAGGCGATCATCGAGACCCCCCGCGCGCCGTTCGACGTCCGTCCCGCCGGTACGACCTCGTCCGCCGCCCGTACCCGGAAGCCGCTT
>WRCZ01000525.1 GCA_009783685.1 Actinomycetes bacterium | reverse complement strand
GCCCGCACGCCGGGATGCGCCCCCCGGGCGCGCGGGGAACTGCGCGCTCGCCGTCCGCACGGGGTGCGCCCCACCAGGGGCGCGGGGAACTGCGCGCCCAGCCACGATGGCGCCCCGCCGTCCGCACGGCGAGGTGCGCCCCAAAGGGGCGCGGGGAACTGCGCGCTCAGCGCCAACGGTGGCGCGCTGTCCGCACGGCGGGATGCGCCCCCGCAGGGGCGCGGGGAACTGCGCGAGCAACCGGCCACCGGCCGGTGGTCCGGGACGGACCGAACTGCCCCTTCGGGGCGGTTGGCGGAGTGCGGCACCGCACTGGCTGGTCGCGCAGTTCCCCGCGCCCCTGCGGGGCACGTCCTGCCCGGCGGGGCTTCGTTGCCGTCGCACGGTCCGTGCGTGGTTGCGCGCGCAGTTCCTCGCGCCCCTGCGGGGCACGGCCCGCCGTCGTGGAGGCGCCTATTCGCGGCGGGTATACACGGCGTGTATACGCGTCGTGTAGTGTGACCGGCATGTCAATCGGTCACACCCTCCTCGGACTCCTGGAGTCCGGCCCGCGCCACGGCTACGACCTCAAGCGCGCGTTCGACGAACGGTTCGGGCAGGACCGCCCGCTCGCCTACGGGCAGGTCTATTCCACGATGGCCCGGCTGCTGAAGAACGGCCTCGTCGAGGTCGAGGGCATCGAGCCCGGCGGCGGCCCCGAGCGCAAGCGCTACGCCATCACCGACGCCGGCATCACGGATGTCGAGGCCTGGCTGGCCCAGCCGGAGAAGCCGGAGCCGTACCTGCAGACGACCCTGTACACGAAGGTCGTCCTCGCGCTGCTCACCGGCCGCTCGGCGGCCGACCTGCTGGACACCCAGCGCGCCGAACACCTGCGGCTGATGCGCGAGCTGACCCGGCGCAAGTCCTCCGGGGACCTGGCCGACCAGCTGATCTGCGACCACGCCCTGTTCCACCTGGAGGCCGACCTGCGCTGGCTCGAACTGACCGCCGCCCGGCTCGACCAGCTCGCCGTGGCGGTGACCAAGTGAGCACGGAACCGCTGCTGCTGGCCACCGACGTCCGCAAGGCGTACGGCCGCACCGTCGCCCTCGACGGGGCCGAACTCACCGTCCGCGCCGGCGAGGTGGTGGCCGTGATGGGCCCCTCGGGCTCGGGCAAGTCCACCCTGCTGCACTGCCTGGCCGGCATCGTCAGGGCCGACTCGGGCGAGGTCCGCTACCGCGGGCGCGACCTGACCACCATGTCCGACGGCGAACGCAGCGCGCTGCGCCGCAGCGACTTCGGTTTCGTCTTCCAGTTCGGCCAGCTGGTACCGGAGTTGACCTGCCTGGAGAACGTGGCCATACCGCTGCGGCTGTCCGGTGAGCGGCGGAGGGCCGCGGAGGCCAAGGCCGCCGCGTGGCTGGAGCGGCTGGAGGTCGACGACGTCGCGGGCCAGCGGCCCGGCGAGGTCTCCGGCGGCCAGGGCCAGCGGGTGGCCGTGGCCCGCGCGCTGGTGGCGGGGCCGCGGGTGATCTTCGCCGACGAGCCGACCGGCGCCCTGGACTCGCTGAACGGCGAGCGGGTGATGCGGCTGCTGACCGAGGCCGCGCACGACACCGGCGCCGCCGTCGTCCTGGTGACCCACGAGGCACGGGTCGCCGCCTATTCCGACCGGGAGATCGTCGTGCGGGACGGGAAGTCGCGCGACATGGAACGGGTGTCATGAGCACGCAGCACGAGCCGTTCGCCGGTTTCGACGCGGCGGTCTCCGGCGGCCGTCCCGGCCCGCCCCCCAACTCCCGTACGGATCTGGGGACCTGGGCGCGGGACCTGGCGATGGGCGCACGCTTCGCCGCCGGCGGCGGACGGGACGGCTGGACCCGGACCCTGCTGACCGCGATCGGTGTCGGCCTGGGCGTCGCGCTGCTGCTGCTGGCCGCGGCCGTCCCGCCGATGATGGACGTCCGTGACCACAAGCGGGTCGCGCGCGACGCGATGTCCGGGGGGTTCATCGCCCGGCCCTCCGACCGCACGCTGCTGATCACCGACGCGAACACCACGTTCCACGAGAAGGACATCACCGGGCTCCTCGTCCAGCCCGAGGGCCCGAAGGCGGCGCCGCCGCCCGGTGTCGCCGAACTGCCCGCCCCCGGGCACATGGTGGTCTCCCCCGCGCTGCGCCGCCTGCTGGCCGCCAACCCGCTGCTGCGCGAGCGCCTCCCGTACACCGACGACGGACTCATCGGCCACGCCGGGCTGATGGGCCCCGCGGAGCTGTACTTCTACGCCGGCAGCGACCAGTTGACCGCCCACAACTCCGCGTGGACGCAGGGCAACGCGATGCGCATCGCCGGCTTCGGGCACCACAGCAACTCCCAGGTGATGGGGCCGACGTTCGACCTGCTGCTGATCGTCATGCTGGTCGTCCTGCTGCTGCCGGTCGCGGTGTTCATCGGCACCTCGGTGCGGCTCGGCGGCGAGCGGCGGGACCGGCGGCTGGCCGCGCTGCGGCTGGTGGGCGCCGACGCGCGGACGACCCGCCGGATCGCGGCCGGCGAGGCGCTGTTCGGGGCGCTGGTCGGGCTGGTGTTCGGCGGGGCGCTGTTCCTCGTCGGCCGGCAGCTCGCCTCCCATGTGACGATCCGCGACATCTCCGCGTACCCCGCGGACATGACCCCGCAGACCGGCCTGACGGTGCTGGTCGTGCTGGCGGTGCCGGTGGCGGCGGTCGCGGTGACGATGCTGAGCCTGCGCGGCACCGTGATCGAGCCGCTGGGCGTGGTCCGGCAGGGGGTCGGCCGGCGCCGCAGGCTGTGGTGGCGGCTGCTGATCCCGGTGGTCGGAGTCGGGCTGCTGGCACCGCTGTTCGGCACCGTCCAGGGCGACAGCCAGCTCAACACGACCCAGGTCGCGGTCGGTGCGGTGATGGTGCTGGTCGGCGTGACCGCCGTCCTGCCGTGGGTGGTCGAGCGCGTGGTCGGGCTGCTGCGCGGCGGTCCGGTCCCCTGGCAACTGGCCACCCGGCGCCTTCAGTTGAACAGCAACGCCGCGGCGCGCATGGTCAGCGGCGTGACCGTCGCGGTGGCCGGGGCCATCGCGCTGCAGATGCTGTTCACGGCCGTGAGCGGCGACTTCGAGCGGGTCACCGGCGCGGACCCGTCCAAGGCGCAGCTCCTGGTCACCTCGGATCTCGAAGACGGCGGCCAGGCACCGCAGTTCATCCAGCAGGTCGCCGGGACCAAGGGCGTCAGCCAGGCGCACGGCTACCTCGACGCGCAGGCCACCCGGCCCGACGCCGCCCGGGCGCACGACGGCGACTTCCCGTACCTGCCGGTGCAGGTGGGCGACTGCGCCACGCTGCGGCAGATGGCGACGCTGCCCACCTGCGCGCCCGGCAGCGTCTTCATCGTGGCGCCGGTCGACGGGGGCGACGACAGCGGGGTGCGGCGGTACCTGCGTCCCGGCGCCCAGCTCGACCTCAACCGCCCGCCGGAGGACACCTACACCGGCACCCCGCGGCTGTGGACGATCCCGGCGAGCGCGAGCACGGCGGTGTCCCGGACGGACCCGACGGGCTCCCACGCGTGGGGCCTGCTCGCCACCCCCCAGGCCCTCCCGGGCAGCATGCTGGTCCGGCCGTCGGTCGACGTGACGGTCTCCCTCGCCCAGGACCAGCCCGACGCGATGGAGTACGTGCGCAACACCGGCGCCCGGCTGGGCCTCGGGGTGCACGTGATGAACCTGCGCTCCACCACCTCGAAGGCCGCGTACACCCAGCTGCGGCGCGGGCTGGTCGCCGGGGCGGCGCTCACCATGGCGCTGATCGGGGCGAGCCTGCTGGTGATGATGCTGGAGCAGCTGCGCGACCGGAGGAAGCTGCTCGCGGTGCTGGTGGCGTTCGGCACCCGGCGCAGCGCGCTGGTCTGGTCGGTGATGTGGCAGACCGCGATCCCGGTGGTGCTGGGCCTGGTGCTGGCCTGCGCCGGCGGGCTCGGACTGGGCGCGGCGCTGCTCGCCATGGTCGGCCGGCCGTTCCACATGGACTGGGGCGCGATGGGCCTGATGTCGGCGATCGGTGCGGCGGTGGTGTTCTCCGTGACGCTGCTGAGCATGCCGCCGCTGTGGCGGATGATGCGGCCCGACGGGCTGCGCACCGAGTGAGCCGCGCGGAGTGACACGGCATGCCGGGGCCCGGCCGTCATCTGACGGCCGGGCCCCGGCATGTGATCGTGAGGCGGTGCCGGGAGCCCGGTCGCGGTGCCCCCCGCCGGGCAGTGATCGGGAGGCGGTGCCCCGTCGCGGAGCCCCCGCGGGCAGCGATCGGGAGGCGGT
>WRCZ01000524.1 GCA_009783685.1 Actinomycetes bacterium | reverse complement strand
GTCGGCGAGCCAGGAGCGGAAGGCGGGGACCTCGGGCTCGGGGATGCCGAGGTGGAAGGTGACCTCGGCGCCGTAGGAGACGTCGCGGACCGGGTGGCCCGCCGCCCGCAGGTCGTTCTCCAGCCGGCCGGCCCGCTGGTGGTCGGCGGTGACCGTGACCAGGGCCAGGCGGCGCCGCTCGATGGTGCCGATCTCGTCCAGGGCGGCGGAGACCGCCCCGCCGTAGGCGCGGGCCAGGCCGCCGGCGCCGAGCTGGATACCGCCGTAGTAGCGGGTGACGACCGCGACGGTGTCGCGCACCTCGCGGCCGAGCAGCACCTGGAGCATGGGCGTGCCGGCGGTGCCGCCAGGCTCGCCGTCGTCGCTCGCGCGGTGCAGCCGGCCGTCCGGCCCGATGACGTACGCGAAGCAGTTGTGGCTGGCCGTCTGGTGCTCCTTGCGCACGCGGCGCACGAACTCCTGGGCCGCCTCCTCGCTGCCGGCGGGGGCCAGCGCGCACAGGAAGCGCGAGCGCTTGATCTCGCTCTCGTGGACGCCCGCGCGCGCCACCGTCAGATACCGGTCGACCATCCGTTCAGCCTAACGCCAGGGGAATGGCCCGGCGCCGGCCGGCGTTCGTGCTGGTAGGAGCGCAGGACGAGGACGGCGTGCGGCCGGGTGGCCGCTCGCGGGGCAGGAGGACGGCGTGTCAGGCGTGGACGGTACCGAGCGCATCGACGGCATCGACGGCATCGACGGCGAGTGGCAGGACGACAAGGAAGCGGTGCGCCGGATCCTCACCGCGACCGGCGACACCTGGGCCGTGGTGGGGCTGTCCGGCAACACCCGCCGGGCCGCGTACGGCGTCGCGGCCGTGCTCCAGCGCTACGGCAAGCGGATCGTGCCGGTGCACCCCAAGGCCGAGACGGTGCACGGCGAGCAGGGGTACGCCTCGCTCGCGGACATCCCGTTCCCCGTGGACGTGGTCGACGTGTTCGTCAACTCCGACCTGGCCGGCGGGGTCGCCGACGAGGCGGTGGCGATCGGCGCGAAGGCGGTCTGGTTCCAGCTCGGGGTGGTCGACGAGGCCGCGTACGCGCGCACCCGCGCGGCCGGGCTGGACATGGTGATGGACCACTGCCCGGCCATCGAGATACCCCTGCTGGACTGAGCGAACAAGGCCCCGCCGCTCCGAGGTCCCACGTCCCGGGGACCCAGGTCCCAGGTCCCGGACGCCGGGTCTCAGATGCCGAGCCCTTCCAGCAGCACCGCGCCCGGCAGCGCGGCCAGCGTCTTGCCGGGGACGATCAGCTTGCCGCGGCGGGCGCCGCTGCCGATCACCAGGTAGGGCGTGGCGGCGACGGCGGGGTCGATCAGCACCGGCCAGTGCGCGGGCAGGCCGACGGGCGTGATGCCGCCGTACTCCATGCCCGTCTCCCCGACTGCCGTGTCCATCGGGGCGAACGACGCCTTGCGCACGCCCAGGTGCTTGCGGACGGCGTTGTTGACGTCGACCCTGGTCGTGGACAGCACCAGGCAGGCCGCCAGGGTGACGTCCTGGCCGCGCTTGCCCGCGACCACGACGCAGTTGGCGGATTGGTCGAGCAGTTCGGGACCGTAGGCAGCGACGAAGTCGGCGGTGTCGGCCTTGCCGGGGTCGGTGTCGACGAAGACCATGTCCGGGGTCACGGCGGCGGCGACGGGTGCGGGGAGCAGGTCGCGGACGTCGGTGGCGGGGTGGACTTCCTCGAAGTTCCCGATGGGTGCGCGCATGCCCGGAACCTAACAAAGTCACCGGGGGTGCCCGCCACCCGGCGTCAACTGCGCTCGTCGAGCGCTTCGTTGGCCGGCTCCTGCTGCGGGCCCGGCACGGCACCCGGCGGCGGGCCCTGGAGCACCTCCGTCAGGCGGGCGCCGAGCCGCTCGTCCAGCACCCGCAGCGCGACGAGCTGGTCGGGCGTGACGTCGTCCGGGATGGGAACGGGTGCCGGGGTGCGCAGGGGCGGCTGCCAGCCGGTCTCCGGCTCCCAGCGGCGGACGATCCGGGCCGGCGCGCCGGCCACCACCGCGAAGTCCGGCACCTCGCCGCGGACCACCGCGCCCGCGGCGACGACGACGTTCCTGCCGAGCCGCGCGCCGGGCAGGATCACGCAGCCGGATCCGAGCCAGCTGCCCGCACCGATCTCGACCGGCGCGGTGCGCGGCCACTGCTTGCCGACCGGCTGCGCGGTGTCGTCGTAGGAGTGGTTGTCGCTGGTGACGTAGACGTACGGCCCGCAGTACACGTCGTTGCCGAAGACGACGGGCACGGACGCGACCACGTGGCTGCCGCGGCCGAGGACCACGCCGTTGCCCAGCCGCAGGATCGGCTCGGGGCCGAGGTCCAGCCCGGGCATCATGCCCGCGGTCAGCGTGACCTGCTCGCCGATGATGCAGTACTCGCCGAGGTGGATCCACGGTTCCCCGAAGACCGTGCCCTGGGGGAAGGCCAGCCGGGTGCCGTGCCCGATCGCGCCGAAGCGGTAGGGGCCGGGCCGGGCCGCGGTGACCGCGCCGGCACTCTGCAGCCGCCGCCAGCCGGCGTGCACGAGGCGCGAGGCCACCCGGTGGCGCCAGGCGCCGGCCCGGGCCGCCGCGGAAAAGAACACGTTCTCGTTCTTCGGCACGAGCCCACCGTATACGGTGCCGGGAGCGCAGCGGCCGCTTCTCCGGCCGGGGCGGCGTGTGCCCTGCGGCACACGGCTGCCGGGCCAGGGCGCACGACGAGACTTCGGGACAGGACGGTGGCCATGACGGACGGGGCGGAGCAGCCCGAGCAGCCCGCACCGCAGGGCGGTCAGGGCCGCGGCCGGGAGCCGGGGAAGGGCGGCCCGGGCGCGGGCAGTGCCCTGGTGGCGGCGGTCGCCGGCCGCACCCCGGTGGTCGATCCCGCCGCCTACGCGGCGCCGACGTCGGTGGTGCTCGGCGACGTCACGCTCGCCGCGGACGCGAGCGTCTGGTACCACGCGGTGCTGCGCGGCGACTGCGAGTCGATCAGCGTCGGCGCGGGCTCCAACATCCAGGACAACTGCACGGTGCACGCCGATCCCGGGTTCCCCGCGGTGATCGGCGCGGGCGTGTCCGTGGGGCACAACGCGGTGCTGCACGGGTGCGTCGTCGAGGACGGCGTCCTGGTCGGGATGGGCGCGACGGTGCTCAACGGCGCCCGGATCGGCGCCGGTTCGCTGGTGGCCGCGGCCGCCCTGGTGCCGCAGGGGATGACCGTGCCGCCGGGGTCGCTGGTGGCGGGGGTGCCGGCGAAGGTCCGCAGGCCGCTGACCGACGAGGAGCAGGCGGCCCTCGCCCTCAACGCCGAGCACTATGTGGCGCTGGCCACACTCCACCGGGACGCGCTGGGCGGGTCCTGACGGAGGCTCCGGGCAGGAAGCGGGACGTGGTTCAGTCCACGGCCGGGTTCAGTCCACGGCCGGGGCGACCGCGATCTCCCGCTCGGCGGCCGCCTCCAGTTCGGCCTGCGCCTTCGCGGCACGCCGCTTCACGAAGACCAGCGAGGCGACGCCGAACAGCACCGCGATGCCGAGCCCGACGTACCCGAACCGCTTGAGCCACGGCTCGGCGACCACGCCGACGTAGTAGATGATCGCGGTGATGCCGCCGGCCCAGACGATGCCGCCGAGCGCGTTGGCGAGCAGGAACCTCGGGTAGGGCATCCGCAGCACGCCGGCCAGCGGCCCGGCGAAGATCCGCAGCAGCGCCACGAACCGGCCGAAGAACACCGCCCACACGCCCCAGCGCTGGAACGACCGCTCGGCCGTGGCGATATGGCCTGGTGAGAAGTGCTTGGGGAAGCGGCGGCCGAGCCGTTCCAGCAGCGGTTTGCCGCCGCGGTGGCCGATGGAGTAGCCGATCGAGTCGCCGCCGACGGCGCCGATGATGGCGCTGATGCCGACGAGCCACGGGTTGGCGTGCCCCTGCGAGGACAGCAGGGCCGCGGTCATCAGGACGATCTCGCCGGGCAGCGGAATGCCCAGGCTTTCGACGCCGACCACCAGTCCGACCATCAGGTAGACGGCGACCGGCGGGATGCCGTCGAGCCAGTCCTGGACGTGCACAGACGGTCCCCTCCCCGCGACAACGATCAGGTGTGCGCGGTTCGCGCGCCCCGTCGAAGCCTAACCGACCCACCGGACAAACCCCTCCCGGCGACGAGCGGTCCACCGGCCCTCGGTCATCGCGGCCACCGCCCGACCGGACGGGCGAACGCCACGGCCCCGGACGGCAGGCCCGCGCGGCGCCCGCATACCGCGGGCGCCCGGCGTCCCCGACCGGCCACCGGGCGCCC
>WRCZ01000523.1 GCA_009783685.1 Actinomycetes bacterium | reverse complement strand
TCCTGGGCCGGGGTGTTGACCGGGTGCCGCACCGCGTTCCGCGCCGTCTCAGGTGTCATGGCGGCCATCCTGCGCCCGCCCGAAGGCAGTTGCCTGTCAGCCGGTAGGGATAGTTACCGTCTTGTCATCTTGTAGGCTCGGCCTCCAGGGGAAGGGGCTGAGGGCGGTGGCCAGAGGGTGACCAGAGCCAGGGGCGAGCGCGGGGAACGGCGGGCGGAGATCATCCAGGCCGCGACCGAGGTGATCGCCGAACGCGGCTACCGCGGCGCGACCCTGGCCGCGGTGGCGGAGCGGGTGGGGCTGACCCAGCAAGGACTCATGCACTACTTCCCCACCAAGGAGGCGCTGCTGGTGGCCGTCCTGGAGGCGCGCGACCAGTGGGACATGGCCTCGGCGGCGCTGCACGGCCGCGCCTGGCCGCTGGAGGTGGTGGCCCACCTCGTCGAGTACAACGCGACGCGGCCCGGCATCGTCCAGGCGTTCACCGTGCTGGCCGGCGACAGCGTCACCGAGGGGCACCCGGCGCAGGAGTACTTCAGGGACCGGTACGCCGCGGTGCGCGACGGCGGCGCGGAGGCACTGCGGGCGGAGTACGGCGACCGGCTGCCCGGCGGGCTGTCGCCCGAGCGGGCGGCGACGCTGCTGGCGGCCGTCGTCGACGGCCTCCAGGTGCAGTGGCTGCTCGACCCCGAGGCGGTCGACATGCCCGCCGCGTTCCGCGACTTCCTCGCACTGCTGGCACCGCCGCCGCACTCCCCCGCCGAGGCCGGGCCGCCGGCCGGGACCGAACCGACGGGTAAGGACCGCGCCCCCTAGGGAGCACGGTCCTTACATTCCCGGGCACGGTCCCCAGGCGCGTGTGCCTTCGGGCCGGCGAGCGGCGTGCCGCAAGGGCGCCGGGGCGGATCCCGTCAGACGACGGTGAGTTCCACCGCGATGTTGCCGCGCGTCGCATTGGAGTACGGGCACACCTGGTGGGCCTTCTCGACCAGGTCCCGGGCGGTGGCGGCGTCCACGCCGGGGAGGGAGACGGCGAGTTCGACGGTGAGGCCGAAGCCGCCCTCCGCCGTCCTGCCGAGGCCGACGCGCGCGGTCACCCGGGAGCCGGAGACGTCGGCGCCCTCGCGGCGGGCCACGACGCCCAGCGCGCTCTGGAAGCAGGCGCTGTACCCGGCGGCGAAGAGCTGCTCGGGGTTGGTGCCTGCGCCGCTGCCGCCCAGCTCCACGGGCGGGTTGACGACGACGTCCAGCTTGCCGTCGTCGCTGGCGACCCGGCCGTCACGGCCGTTCTCCGCGGTGGCGACGGCGGTGTACAGGACGTCGACGGACTGGATGGTCATGAGCGGGTCCTCCTGGTCGGGCGGGTGAAAGTCGCGCCTGCAACATTTTGTTGAAGGGTGGCGCCGGTGTCGACCCCGCCCGCCGTCGCTCTCACTCCGGGAGGGCGACGATCATCTTGCCGGTGTTGTCGCCGCGCAGCAGCCCGAGGAACGCGTCCAGCGCCCGGTCGATTCCCGTGACGACGGTCTCGCGGTACTGCAGCCGGCCGTCCCGCAGCCAGCCGCCCACCTCGCGCACGAACTCCGGCCGCAGGTCCTGGTGGTCGCCGACGAGGAAGCCGCTCAGGGTGATCCGCTTGCCGATGAGCAGGCCGAGGTTGCGCGGCCCGGGCGGCGGCTCGGTGGCGTTGTACTGGCTGATCGCCCCGCACAGCGCCGCCCTGCCGTGCACGTTCAGCGCGCCGATCGCCGCCTCGAGGTGCTCGCCGCCGACGTTGTCGAAGTAGACGTCGATGCCGTCGGGCGCGGCCGCGCGCAGCTGCTCGGCCACCGGGCCCTTGCGGTAGTTGAAGGCGGCGTCGAAGCCGTACTCGTCGACCAGCAGCGCGGCCTTCTCGTCGGATCCCGCGCTGCCGACGACCCGCGCGGCACCCTTGAGCCGGGCGATCTGGCCGGCCTGGCTGCCGACCGCGCCCGCGGCGCCGGAGACGAACACGCTCTCCCCCTCGGTGAAGCCGGCGACGCGCAGCAGTCCGGCGTACGCCGTGAGGCCGGTCATGCCGAGCACGCCGAGGTAGGCCGGCAGCGGCGCCGCCCGCCGGTCCACGGCGACCGTGTGCGCGGCGTCCACCAGGGCGTACTCGCGCCAGCCGAGCCCGTGCAGCAGGTGGTCGCCGACCGCGATCCCGTCGGCCGCCGACGCCACCACCACGCCCACCGCGCCGCCCAGCATGGGCTCGCCCAGCACGTAGGGCGGCGCGTACGACTTGGCGTCGTTCATCCGCCCGCGCATGTACGGGTCCACCGACAGGAAGAGGTTGCGGACCAGGACCTGGCCGGGGCCCGGCTCGGGGATCTCCGTCGAGACCAGGGAGAAGTCCTCGGGGACCGGCCAGCCCTGGGGGCGGGCGACCAGGTGCCATTCGCGGCTCATGGGCATTGCGGCTGGGCTCCTTCCGCCGTGGCGCCACCGCTCGCGGTCCGGCGCGCGGGCGCCGGGGACAAGCAGTTCACCATGGCAAAGATTCAGGTTCTGAATTAACGATGGTCCTTGATGTTTCACCTTGTCAAGTAAACGGCTACCCTGGATCCATGACACGCCGCATGGACCCGCTGACAGCCGAGGTCGTGGACCTGATCGGCACGATCGTGGCGCGGTACTACCAGGAGTACGACGCGGCAGCCGCCGCGCACCGCCTGACGGGCGCGCAGGCCCGGGTCCTGGCCCTGCTGTCCACCGGGCCGATGCCGATGCGGCAGATCGCCCAGCGGCTGAAGTGCGAGCCGTCGAACGTGACCGGCATCGTGGACCGCCTGGAGGCGCAGGGGCTCGCCGAGCGGCGCGCGGACCCGGCCGACCGCCGGGTCAAGCTGGCCGCCGCCACGGAGCACGGGCGGGACACCGCCGCACGGCTGCGGTCCTCGCTGGACTTCGCCCGCGAGCCGCTCGCCGCCCTGTCCGTCGGCGAGCGCACGACCCTGCGCGACCTGCTGGAGCGGATGCTGGGCGGCGACGCCGCGCAGGACCCGGCGTCCCCCGCGGCCGGCTAGAGCGCCGCGACCGCCCTCCCGGCACGCCGCCGGGCGGTCACCGGCATCACTGGCACGTCACTGGCACCACCACAGCACCTTCTTGCACGGCGTCTTGGTCGGCGTCGGCTCGGAGGTGGGCTGCGTCGTGGTCGTGGTGGGCTTCGGCGCGGTCGTGGTGGGTGCGGTGGTCGGCGGGGTGGTGGTGGCGCGGGGCGGCGCCGAGGTGTGCGGCGTGGTGGTGCTGGACGTCGGGCTCGTGGAGTCCGACGGCGACGCCGAACCGGACGGCGACGCGGTCCTGCCATGGCTGGGCGTGCCGCTGGAGGCCGACGGGAGCAGGCCGGCGTCGTCGGGCGACGGCGCGCCCGAAGAGGCGCCGGGCAGCACGGGGTTGACGCCCACGCCCGGATCCGCGGCGCCGCCCGAGCCGCCCGAGAACGCGGCCACGGAGAACATCGTCAGCGCACCCACCACCGCGATCGCGCCCACGCCGTAGACGGCCACCCGCTGCCGGCCCCGCCGCGTCGTGCGGGCGGCCGTGCGCCGCCCTTCGGCCCGTCGCGCCGCCCGCCCCGAGCCGGGCGCCGCGTCGCCGTTCCCGTCCGGGACGACCGGGGGCAGCGTCGCGGTGTCGGTGACCGCCGGCAGCGTGAGCTCGTCCGCGGGCGTCCCGCAACCCGGGCAGGAGAACGCGCCGTTGAGGTGGCGCCGGCACGCGTAGCAGTAATCCATGGCGGGATGGACCTTAGGGGAACGCTTGCCCCAGGCGTAACCCTGGACACCCGCTTCCCCCGGCTTTGCCGGGAAACTCCCCGGGAGCCGTCGCAGTGCGTGACGAAGCCGCTCCGGCGGACTATCCCGGACGCCGGGAGGGCACACCCGAGGACCACACCGCCTTCCGGCCTGCACCAGGTCACATCACGAGCCCGCCGCATGGGCCGCCGAAACCCGTAATCCGACGCACTCCCACGCGCGGCTCGACGTACGGCCGCCGGCGTGTTCGTGACGGCCACGGCGCCCGGCGCAGGGCGCGGCGGGAATGGCTCCGCCCGCATCCTCCGGCCGACGCGCGCATCCGGCCGGCCGGACACCGGAACGGCACGGGCCGCAGAGGACGGGCGGCACCGCGGTGCTCCGCCGAGGCGGTGCTGCGACGCCCCTGACGCGGCGCGCCCCGCGGTGCCTCACGCGCCCAGGCGCGGGGCCGCGCCGAACGCGCTGGCCATCAGCCGGCTGCGCAGGGCCACTTCCAGCTCGAAGCGCGCGTCGGGGTCGGCGAGCGCCGGGCCGAACAGCC
>WRCZ01000522.1 GCA_009783685.1 Actinomycetes bacterium | reverse complement strand
GTGCGGCGCGGAGCCGCCGTCCGCGAAAGCGGTTCCGGCGGGGCCGAGCGCGAAGGCGCCGGCGGCCAGCACACCGGCCGTGCAGGCCGCCACCAGGCGGCCGCGGCGGCGCGCAGCAGGGCGCGCCGAAGCAGAATGAGAAAACATGATCCCCCCACGGGATTCTGAACTGCGCTGCGTCATGAGCGCAGCAGCATGAGGCCGGGCGAGCACGTGTTCGGCCCGGGCCAGGTGAGTCTAGACCTGCCCTCCGGCAGAGTGCAGGGGCATATCCCGTTCTGATGTGGAGTCATTTTTCGTGCGTGGACGCTGGTGCACCCGCACGCGGTCGGCAAGGGTGGCCGGAGGGCACCCGCCGCACACCGGCCAGCGGCGGCCGGGTCGATCCCCCCGGGAAGGGGCAGGGCGATGACGGAGCACGAACCGGTACGAGGACGGACGCGGCGGACGGCGCACGTGGCCGCGCGTGGCCCGGGCCGCACCCGCAGGATCGGCGGTGCCGCACTCGTGGCGGCCGCTGCCGCGGCCCTGCTCACCGCGCCGCCGGCGGCGGCCGCGCCGCGGGACGCCCTGACGCCCGCGGAGGCCGCCGCGCTGGCGGACGCCGGGCTGCCGGCGTCCCTGCCGCAGGGGCTGCACGGCCCGATCGTGACGCACCCGGTGGAGCAGCCGTTCGACTACCCGGCGGGCGAGGTGTGCGCGTTCCCGTCGCACAGCACCTTCCCGGTGGACGACCTCACGCAGAAGACCTGGGTGGACGACGCGGGGAACCCGGTGTTCGCGCTGGAGAGCGGCCCGCTGGTGATGCGGACCACCAACCTCGCCACCGGCGAAACGATCGAGCGCGACGTCTCCGGTTCCGGGGTCGTCACCTACCCCGACGCGAACTCCTTCGTCCTGAGCGGTGACGACTGGGTGGCCGGGTTCCACACCGGCGACCGGCCCGTCCACAACCGGTGGATCGTCGCCTACGGGTTCATGTCCGTGAAGGTCGCCACCACCCCGGGCGGCGGCAGCAGCCGCACCCTGCTGGCGCTGCGCGGCCCGCACGAGGACCTCTGCGCGACCCTGGCCTGACCGGTCGGGCCCGGCCCGACCCGAGCTGGGCGGCCGTCAGATGTGGGTGCCGGCGACCTGCTGGGAGAGCCAGCCCAGCGCGGTGGGGAGCATCTCCCGCCACACCTGGGTGTTGTGGCCGCCGCGCCGGATCGTCAGCAGGCGACTCGTGCCCGGGTGGTGCAGCGCGCCCAGCAGCGCCTTCGCCGCGTACACCGTGTCGCTGTCCTGGTAGCTGCCGGCCATCAGCAGCACCACGTTCGGCTGGTGCTTGGCGCCGCGCAGCTCCAGGTAGGGGTTGTTGGCGCGGGTCAGGGCCGGGTCGCGGGTCACCAGCGACGCCTCGGGCGCGTTGTAGCCGGACAGGCTGACCACGGCGTGGAAGGTCCCCGGGTGGTGCAGGGCGGTGTTGACCGCGCAGTAGGCGCCGGCGGAGTAGCCCATCGTCGCCCAGTGGCGGGCGCCCGCCTCGGCTCTGAAGTGCTGCCTGACGAGGTCGGGGACGTCGGTGCCGAGCCAGGTGGAGGTCATCGCGCCGTGCGGCAGGTCCGCGCACCCCGGGTCGACCCGGCCCAGCACGTTCATCTTCGGCGCGACCAGGATCATCGGCGACACCTGGTGCTCGGCGATCAGCGCGGCCATCTCCCGCCCGACGCCCATCGCGCCGAACCAGGCGCCCGGGCTGCCCGGGTAGCCGGGCAGCAGCTCGATCACCGGGAAGCGGGTGTGCTTGTACGCGGGCAGCGAGTACTGCGGGGGCAGCCACACCAGGACGGTGCCGGTGATGTGGGAGCGGGCGCCGGTCGCGGTGGTTCTGAGCACGCCGTCCTGGCCCGTGGTGAACACCGCCTGCTTCTCGACGGCCGGGTCGACCGGCGCGCCGTGACCGTCCGGGCCGGCCGCGTTCAGCTGGACCTGCCCGTTGTCGCCCATCAGGTCGCTCCACGACTCGTAGAGGCCGTAGGTGTTGTTCACCCAGATGAGGACGGCCAGCACGGCGGCGGCTTGACTGAGCAGGACCATGCCGAGCCGGCCGGCGAGCCGCACCGCCGGCGGTCCCGGCAGCCGGTTCCAGGCGACGAGCATCCCCACCATGACCACCGGCACCACAAGGATGCTCAGCACGAAGAGTGCGGTGCCGGTGAGACTCATGACGCTCCCTGGGATCGCGGGCCGCCTCGCGGCTCGATAACGAGTCGGACCCGCCGCACGGCACGGGTGTGCGGCCGCGGGTCGGCTCCGGATACGGTCCGCGGGTCGGCGGGCACCCGCATCCACCCGTTAGATGGTCGTTCGGGGGGAATGGTTCAGTCGTGGCAGGTCACTCCTTTCCGTTCATCCCGATGCGCGGGAGCGGCCGGACGGGCAGACTCGGTAACCGGAACCGTGCCGGCAGGGGCGGAGGTGGTGCCGTGAGCGAGGTTCCGCTGCTCACCGTGCGGGGTGTCGACAAGCGGTTCGGGGCGGTGCAGGCACTCCGCGACGTGGACCTCGACGTGCACGAGGGCGAGGTCGTGGGCCTGGTCGGCAGCAACGGCGCGGGCAAGTCCACCCTGGTCAAGGTGATCTCCGGGGTGACCGTGCCCGACCTGGGCACCGTCGCGTGGCGGGGCCGCGACGCCGATCCGCGCCGCCCGTTCGACGCCCAGCGCCTCGGCATCGCCACCGTGCACCAGAACCTGTCGCTGTGCGACAACCTCGACACCGTCGACAACCTCTACCTCAACCGCGAGCTGCGCCGGTTCGGCATGCTCGACGAGGTCGGGATGGAGAAGCGCGCCCGCGCCATGCTGGACGCGCTGTCGGTGCAGATCCCCAGCCTGCGGGTGCCGGTCGCCTCGCTGTCCGGCGCGCAGCGGCAGGGCGTGGCCATCGTGCGGGCGCTGATCGGCCGGCCGGAGCTGGTGGTGCTGGACGAGCCCACCGCCGCCCTCGGGCCGCGCCAGGCCGACATGGTGCTGGACCTGATACGCCGGCTCCGCGACGAGGGCACGAGCGTGATCTTCGTCAGCCACGAGATGGAGGAGGTCCGCGCGGTCGCCGACCGGATCGCGGTGCTGCGGGTGGGCCGCAACACCGGCGACTTCGACAACCGCTACACCACCCAGGAGCAGATCGACTCGGCCGTCACCGGCAACCAGCGGATGGCCGTCACCCTGCAGCAGAGCCTGCTGCCGCACGGGCTGCCCGAGCAGGACGCCCTGGATGTCGGCTACCGCTACCTGCCGGCGCAGGCCGGCGTGGGCGGCGACTGGTTCGACGTGATCCCGCTGTCCGGCGCCCGCGTCGCGCTGGTCGTCGGCGACATCGTCGGCCACGGCCTGCACGCCGCCGCGACCATGGGACGGCTGCGCACCGCGGTCCACAACTTCTCGATGCTCGACCTGCCGCCCGACGACCTGCTCGCGCACCTCGACGACCTGGTGGCCCGCATCGACAAGGACGAGGCCGGGCCCGGCGGCGGCGCCACCATCGCCGGCGCGACCTGCCTGTACGCGATCTACGACCCGGTCAGCAGGACCTGCGACCTGGCCAGGGCCGGGCACCTGCCGCCCGCCCTGGTGCTGCCCGACGGCACCCCCACGTTCCTCGACGTGCCCGCCGGGCCGCCGCTGGGCCTGGGCGGCCTGCCCTTCGAGTCGGTGGGGGTGAAGCTGCCCGAGGGCTGCCGGATCGTGCTGTACACCGACGGGCTGGTCGAGGACCGCACCCGCGACATCGACGACGGCCTGGACCGGCTGCGGTACGCGCTGTCCGGCCCGGACCGCGGCCCCGACGAGACGTGCGACGCGGTGTGCGACGCGCTGCTGCCCGCGGTGCCGCAGGACGACGTGGCGCTGCTGGTCGCCCGCACCCGGGCGCTGCCCGACGACCACATCGCGCAGTGGGACGTGCCGCAGGACCCGGCAGCGGTGTCGGCGGTGCGCACCCGGGCGACCGGGCAGCTGGGCCGCTGGGGGCTGGAGGACCTGGAGTTCACCACCGAACTGGTGCTGAGCGAGCTGGTGACCAACGCGATCCGGCACGCCACGGGCCCGATCCGGGTCCGGCTGCTGCTCGACCGCACCCTGATCTGCGAGGTGTCCGACGCCAGCAGTACCGCCCCGCACCTGCGGTACGCGGCGACCACCGACGAGGGCGGCCGCGGGCTGTTCCTGGTCGCGCAGCTCGGCGAGCGGTGGGGGACCCGGTACACCGCGGACGGCAAGATCATCTGGGTCGAGCAGACGCTTCCCGCGGCCCGCCGCTGAGGCTCTCGCGGGGCCGTGCCCGGCTCGGACGCGCGG
>WRCZ01000521.1 GCA_009783685.1 Actinomycetes bacterium | reverse complement strand
TGTCCTGGAAGGCCGCCCGCGACGGCTCGTACCGGTACCAGGGCGCCGCCCGCGAGGCACCACCGTCCGGCGGTGCCCACGGCATCGCCTGGACGCCGGTCGACCGCACCCACCACGTGGCCGGGCGGCACCCGCACATCGCGCTGACCGGCGAAGGCGGCGGCCGCCTCACCCTGGACACCACCGGGGGCCGGCTGCGCATCACCACCGGCGAGGCCGGCCGCGAGACGGTGTACGAGGAGCCCGTCGAGGACGCGCTGCAGTCGCTCGCCGACGCCGACGCCGGATACGCCACCGCGGGCCCGCTCGTGCTGCTGCGGGTCCGGCCGTACCGGGAGGACACCGACCGGTACTTCGCCGTCAACACCCGCACCGCGCAGGTCGACCGGGCCGACGCGCTGGCGTGCAGCCCGCTGCTGCTGCCCGACGGGCAGGGCGTGGTGTTCCCCGGCGGCTACGCGCTGGCCTCCGGGGGCCTGCGCACCTTCGACCTGGGCGGCGACGTCCTCGCGGAACAGCTTGAGTTCGAGCGGCTGGTGCGCTCGCCCGGCGGCGAGGACGTGCTGTACGTCTTCCACGCCGCGGCCGACGGCCGCCGCCTGCTGCTGCCGTACCGCACCATCCGCCAGCGGGCCGCGGCACCGCTGCACGTCCAGGGCTGCGCGCTGTTCGAGGACGGCACCCTGCTCACCCTGCGGCCCGCCGACGGCGGCGAGGCCGCGCGCGTGCACGCCGTACAGCGCTGGCACACGCCCTTCCTCGCCGACACCTTCGCCGCGCCGGCCGGCGACGGCCCGCTCCAGCGGATCGGCAACCCCGACCTGGTGCGCGCCGTCTCCGACGCGCTCGCACTCGCCCGCAGCGCCCGGGAGCCCGCACCGACCGCGGCCGTCTACGCGGCGCTCGCGGCGGCCGCCGACCGCGTCCTGGACCGCCACCACTGGCTCACCGCGCCGGAAGCCGCGGCCGGCACCGGCCGGGCGGCGGACGCCGGCCAGGGCTTCGACGTGACGGCGCTCGCCGGACCCCTGCTGCGGCTGCGGGACACCGCGCGGCAGATGGTCGACGCCCACGCCCGCGTCGCCGAGCTGACCGCCCAGGCCGCGCAGGCCGTGGACGAGGCGGAGGCCCGGATCGCCGGACTCGGCCGCCGGGTCCGCGGCGAGGCCGCCGAGAGCGCCGAGGCATGGATCGAACGGCTCACCGAACTGCGCCGCGCCCAGGGCCGGTCGGCCTCCCTGCGGGAGATGCGCTACGTCGACCCCGGCCGGCTGGACGCGCTGGACGCCGCCCTGACCGGACACCTGGCGCAGGCCGCGGAGCGGGCGGCCGCCGCCCTCGCCGAGGAGCACGCCTTCGACGGCTACCGGGAACGGGTCGCCGAGACCGCCGCCGCGGCCGGGACGCTCGCCACCGCCTCCGACGCCGACCCGCTGGCCGCCGCGCTCGACGAGCAGGCCGCCGGGCTCGCCACCGTCACCCAGACCGTCGCCGGGCTCGGCCTGGCCGACGCGACCGTGCGCACCCGCATCCTCGACCTGGCCTCCGCGGTCCTCGCCGAGGTCAACCAGGCCCGCGCCCTGCTGGACGCCCGCCGCCGCGAGCTGACCTCCGCCGAGTCGGACGCCGAGTTCGCCGCGCAGAGCGCGCTGCTGGCCCAGGAGGTGAGCGGGGCCCTGGCCGCCGCGACCACCCCCGAGGCGTGCGACGAGCACCTCGCCCGGCTCCTGGTACGGGTGGAGAACCTCACCACGCGGTTCACCGCCGACCCCGGCCGGCTGGCCGCCCTCGACGAGCGGCGCGAGGAGATCCAGCAGGCGTTCTCCACTCGCCGTCAGACGCTCGCCGACGAACGCGCCCTGCACGTCCGCCGGTTGACCTCCTCGGCGGCCCGCGTCCTGGACGGGGTGCGGCGCCGGGCGGCCGCCCTGGACTCCCTCGACGAGGTCAACACCTGCTTCGCCGCCGACCCGATGGCGTCCGAACACCGCCGTATCGCCGCCGAGTTGCGGACCATGGGCGAGCCGTCCCGGGCCGCGGAACTGGAGGCCGCGCTCGCCGCCGCCCGCCAGGACACCGGCCGCGCCCTGCGCGACCGCCTCGACCTGTACGAGGACGGCGGCTCGACGCTGCGCCTGGGCCGGCACCGCTTCCCGGTCAACCCGCACCCCTTCGCGCTCGCGCTCGTCCCGCACGGCGACGGGCTGGCCTTCACCATCAGCGCCACCGACTACCTGGCGCCGGTCACCGACCCGCAGTTCGCGGCCACCCGGCGCTTCTGGGACCGCCCGCTGCCCTCCGAGACCCCCGACCTGTACCGGGCCGAGTACCTGGCCGGCTGCCTGCTGCGGGACGCCCTCACCGCGTCCCGCCCGCTGCCGCTGGGCCAGGAGGAGGCCGGGCACCTGGTGCGGGAGGCGGTCGCCGCCCGCCCCGCCGAGGGCTACGAGCGGGGTGTGCACGACCACGACGCCGCGCTGCTGCTGGCGGAGCTGTCCCGGCTGGCCGCGGACGCCGGGCTGCTGCGGTACCCGGCCGCCGTCCGGGCCGCCGCCCAGGTGTTCTGGGCGTACGGCGTCCCCGAACCCGCCCGCGCGACATGGACCACCCGCGCCCGCTCGCTGAGCCGCGCCGCCGCGGCCTTCGGCGGCGCCCCGGCCCTGGCCGATCTCGGACGCGAACTCGACGCAGCGGCACGGGAGTTCCTGGACCCGCTCGGACTGGAGCCGTCGCACGCCGGCACCCTGCTCGGCGAATACCTGGTGGCCGAACTCGCCGACGAGCGACCCGGTTTCGCCGAGTCCGCGGGCGCACGGGCGCTGCGCGAACGGCTGGTGGCCGCGCTCGGCGGTCAGGACGCCCTGCCCTGCAAGGAGTTCACCGCCGACCTGGACGCCCTCTCCGGCGACCCCGCCGCCCGCTGGCAGCTGGCACAGGCATGGCTGGCCGGACTCGGCGGCGCCTCCGGATCCGGCGAACTCGCCGAGGCGGCGGCCGCGCTGGTGTGCGGCCCGGCCACCGGCCGCTACCCGGTGGACGCCCCCGTCACCGCGCACGTCGACGGCCTGCTCGGCGCGCACCCGCGCACCGCGGGCCGCAGGCTGAACCTGCGCCTGGACGAACTCCTCGCCCGGGTACGGCGGTTCAGCGAGGAGGAGATGCCCGCGTACGCGGCGTACCAGCGGCACAGGACCGCCGTGCTGGACGCCGAGCGCCGCCGCCTCGACCTCGACGCGTACCGGCCGCGCCCGCTCACCGGCTTCGTCCGCAACCGGCTGCTCGACGAGGTGTACCTGCCGCTGGTCGGCGACAGCCTGGCCAAGCAGTTCGGCCCCTCCGGCGGCCTGCTGATGCTCATGTCCCCACCCGGCTACGGCAAGACCTCGCTGGTGGAGTACGTGGCCGCCCGGCTCGGCCTGGCGCTGGTCCAGGTGTCAGGACCGGCACTCGGCAGCGGCACCACCTCCCTCGACCCGGCGGCCGCGCCCGACGCCGCGGCCCGCCGCGAGGTGGAGAAGATCGACCTGGCACTGCGGCTCGGCTCCAACGTCCTGCTCTACCTCGACGACATCCAGCACACCTCGCCCGAACTGCTTCAGAAGTTCATCCCGTTGTGCGACGCGCAGCGCCGCATCGAGGGCCCGGACCGCACGTACGACCTGCGCGGCCGGCGGTTCGCGGTGTGCATGGCCGGCAACCCCTACACCCAGTCCGGCACGGTGTTCCGGGTACCCGACATGCTCGCCAACCGGGCCGACGTGTGGAACCTCGGCGACGTCCTGTCCGGCCGCGAGGAAGTCTTCGCACTGAGCTACGTCGAGAACGCCCTCACCGCCAACCCCGTCCTCGCCCCGCTGGCCGGCCGCGACCGCGCCGACCTCGAACTCCTGCTGCGGCTCGCCGAAGGCGACCCCACCGCCCGCGCGGCGGACCTGCGCCACCCCTACCAGGCCGCCGACCGCGCCGAGATCACCGCGGTACTGCGCCACCTGCTGCGGGCCCGCACCACCCTGCTCGCCGTCAACGCCGCCTACATCGCCTCCGCGGCCCAGTCCGCGCACACCCGCACCGAACCGCCCTTCCTGCTCCAGGGCTCCTACCGCACGATGGCGGCCATCGCCGCCCGGATCCTGCCCGCCATGGACGACGCCGACCTCGACGCCCTCGTCGACGACCACTACCGCGCCGAGGCCCAGACCCTCGCCGCCGGCGCCGAAGCCTCCCTCCTCAAACTCGCCACCCTCCGCGGCACCCTGACCGAAACCGAGGCGGCCCGCTGGGCCCAGGTGAAGGCGGAGACGGGGAGGGGTGGGGTGTGACGGGGTGAGGTGGGTGGGGGGAGGCGATG
>WRCZ01000520.1 GCA_009783685.1 Actinomycetes bacterium | reverse complement strand
GCCAGCCCGAGGCGCTGGCGCATGCCCTGGGAGTACGTCTTCACCTTGCGACCGGCCACCGGTGTCAGGCCGACCCTGTCCAGGGCGGCGGCGACCGCGTCCCGGTGCGGGAGGGGCGGGCCGTACAGCGCCAGCGCCTCCAGGCTGCGCCGGCCGGTCATCCACGGGTGGAACGCCGGTTCCTCGATCATCGCGCCGATCCGCGCCAGGCCGTCGGGGTCCGGCAGCGGCCGGCCGTTCAGCCAGGCCCGGCCCGTCGTCGGCCGCACCAGCCCCAGGAGCATCCGCATCGTCGTGGTCTTGCCCGATCCGTTCGGCCCGAGGAACCCGTAGACCTGGCTCGGCGCCACCGACAGATCGAGCCCGTCGACGGCGACCGTTCTCCCGTAGCTCTTGGCGAGCCCTTCGCACCGGATGGCCTCCACGGCGCTGCTCCTCTCCCCCGCGCCCCTTCCGCGTCGCAACCGCGCGACCCGGCTTCCAGGACAGGACGTTAGGGGTGGCCGCCCGGCACGTCATCGGACTCCGGACGAGCCCGGTCTCGTCGAATCGACGAGTGACGCCGGGGGTGGAGCGCCTCCCCGTGCGGCACCCCGCCGGCCAGTGCACGCGTGCGCACTGGCCGGCGGGGTGCCTTACGAGGAGGGGACGGGCGGGGGCCTGGTTCAGCCGCCTGCCCGGAAGGGGCGGGACTTGAGGTCGCCCAGCAGGACGTCGAGCTGCCGCTCCTGCTCGGCGGCCGGAGCCGGCTGGATCTTGCCGTGGTCGATGGCGTACGTCTTGAGGACCGCGTCCATCTGGTCGTCGATCAGGGTCCAGGTCGTGTTGTTCACCGCCTGGAGGGAGGTGGCGTCGGCGTCCCAGTCGTCGCGCATCGTCTGCACGGTGGCGTGGGAGGCCGCGGCGTTCCCGGCCTTGTCCTGCGTGATCGCCGTCTGCGCGAGCTTCTCGTTCTTCGCCACCGCGGCTGTGGTCTGGCTGCCGGTGAGGGCCGCCTTCGGGCAGGCCGGCATCGTCTCGCTCTGACCGGTCGGGTCGCAGGTGACGTGCGGCTGGTTGTGGGCCCAGACCATCAGCGTGACGGTGGCGGCGGCGAGCACGCCGAAGGCTCCCAGCGCGATGCGCTCCCTGCGCGGATCGGTGATGACCGACCGCTTGTGGGTCGCCTCGTGGGTCTCGGCGACGTCGGTGCGGCTGATCGACAGGTAGAGGACGGTCGCCAGGATGGCGCCGAGGAAGATCAGGCTGGTGACGAAGGTGCCCAGGCCGAGGCCGACGGGCTCGCCGGCGCTGGTCGCGGTCTTCGGCGAGGCGAGCCAGTCACCGATGTTCGCGCCGAGCGGGCGGGTGAGGATGTAGGCCAGCCAGAACGAGAGGACGGGGTTGGCGCCGAACCGCCACAGGACGGTGATCGACGCGATCAGGCCCAGGGGCAGGAGCACCGACTGCGCGGGCGTCCAGTTGGTCAGCTCCAGCGTCCAGTCGCCGGTGGCGGTGCCCAGCGCGAACGTCACCAGGACCGTCAGCCAGTAGAACGCCTCCCGCGGGAAGGTCGTGATGCTGTGGATCGACAGGGTCCGCTCGCGCAGCCACCAGACCCCGAAGACGAGGGCCAGCAGGACCGAGAACACCGCCGAGCTCAGCCACAGCGGGACGTGCAGCTGGTCGGTGAGCATGTCGGTGTAGAGCGTGCCGGTGACACTGACCACGACCACGGTGAGCCAGTACGGGAACGGGCTGTAGCGCCGGGTACGGAACTGCACGGTCAGCACGACCGCGAACACCACCGTGAACAGCAGCATGGTGTTCGTCAGGCCGAAGCCCAGCGTGGTGTTGATGTAGTCGGCGAAACTCTCGCCGACGGTCGTGCACAGGATCTTGATGATCCAGAACCAGACCGTGACCTCGGGCACCTTGTTGAGCAGGCGGCTTCCCGCGGCCCCTCGTGCGGGCGCGGTCGTCGTGGACGTCGTCATGCTGCGACCCCGCTGTCCGCGCTCGGGTGGACGGTCACGCCACGGCAGGACGTGCAGGACGTACGTCCCGTCCGCACGCGGGCATGCGGCCGCCGGTCCGGACGGTGTGGGTTGCGCCGTGGGTGCGCTGTCGCCGCACCACACGGCCCTGCGGTGGTCATCGGCCGCACGGCCCCGGGCGGGATGACCTCGGCGTATGGAGTCGTGGTGGTCATGCGCCGAGGCTGGCACGCGGAATCTGAAAAGTTCCTGACTGCCGGATCACGGGGTGGGCCGGCGCCCCCTGGTCGGGGGCAGGGCGGCCTGCCCCCGACCGTCCCCTGCCGCTACCAGGGCACCACGCCCTCGTCGTCGTAGAACCCGCCGGTCGGGCCGTCGTCGGGCAGGGACGCGAGGCGGATCGCGATCGCGGCGCCCTGCTGCGGGGTGCGGACGCCGCGGAAGCCGTTGAGGTCGGTCGCGCAGAAGCCCGGGCAGCCGGCGTTGATCAGGATGTCCGTGTCCCGCAGCTCCTTGGCGTACTGCACGGTCACGGCGTTGAGGAACGACTTCGACGCCGCGTACGCCACGGAGATCGGGCCGGTCTCGGCGCCGGGCGTGGTCTGGCGGGTCAGCGAGCCGACGGTGCTGGACATGTTGACGATCCGCGGCGCCGCCGAGCGGCGCAGCAGCGGGAGCAGCGCGTTGGTGACGCGGATGACGCCGAGGACGTTCGTCTCCACGGCCGTCCGCACGGTGTCGAGGGCGACGGTGGTGGGCATCTGCTGCGCGGCACCGGTCACGCCGGCGTTGTTGACGAGGACGTCGAGGCGGCCGGCGCGCTCCTCGATCAGGCGTGCCGCGGCGGCGGCGCTCTCGTCGTCGGTCACGTCGAGCGGGACGCCGAACGCGTCCACGCCGTCCGCCCTGAGCTTGCGGACCGCGGCCTCCCGGCGCTCCTCGTCGCGGGCGCCGACGCCGACGCTCCAGCCGAGGGCGCCGAGGCCGGCGGCGATCTCGTAGCCGATGCCCTTGTTCGCGCCGGTGACCAGCGCGATCGTGGTCCGGTCGCCGTCCTGGCCGGCGCCGCCGGTGGTTTCGCTGCTGTTCTGGTTCCTGTCTGCGGTCATGTCCCCAGCGTGCTCCGCGGCCGGGCGCGGGCGCCAAGACCATGTCGGTGGGCAGCGATACCTCCGGGGTATCGGCACAGCTCATCGGGGACGCGCGGCGCGGCAGCGGGGGACGGCCGCGCGGCCCGGCGGCCGGGACGCTTCGGGTACCTTGGCGGAATGGAGACGCGGGAGCTGCGGTACTTCGTCGCCGTCGCCGAGGAGTTGCACTTCGGGCGGGCGGCGCAGCGGCTCGGGATCGCGCAGCCGCCGCTGTCCCGGGCGATCCGGCAGATGGAGCGACGGCTGGGCGCGCCGCTGCTGGAGCGGACGAGCCGCGGGGTCGCGCTGACCGAGGTGGGGGCGGTGCTGCTGCGGGAGGGGCGGGCGGCGCTCGACGCGGTGGACGCGGCCGACCGGCGGGCGCGGCGGGCGGCCCTCGCGGTGAGCGGCAGCGCCGGCATCGTCCTGGTCACGAAGGCCGGGGCGGCCAACGAGCTGCTGGCGAAGCTGCTGGACGCGTACGCGGCCGAGCCCGACGCGGTGCCGGTCGACGTGACGCTGTGCGGGCCCGGGGAGCAGGAGCGGCTGCTGCGCGACGGGCGGGCGGACGTGGGGCTGCTGCACCTGCCGTTCGACTCGACGGCCGGGCTGGACACCGAGGAGCTGCGGACGGAGGAGCAGGTCGCGGTCCTCCCGTCGCACCATCCTCTCGCGGCCCGGGCCCAGGTGCGCAGGGCCGATGTGGCCGGGCTGCCGGATCTGCCGCTGCCCCGCTGGCCGCGCCTCGACGGCACGTATCCCGACGGGCCGGGGCCCCAGGTCCGCGACCACACCCAGTTGCTCCAGCTCATCTCGCTCGGGCGGGCCGCGGCCGTGCTCCCCGAGTCCTGCCGGGCGCACCTCCACGACGGCCTCGTCGCGGTACCCGTCATCGACGCCCCCGCGGTCACGACGGTCATCGCCTGGCCCCCGCACAGCCGCTCCCGCGCCCTCGCCGCCCTCGTCCGCACCGCCACCCGCCTCTAGGCTTCGCACGCCCGGGGCTGTCGTGCCGGCGGTGAGCGCCTTCCTCGCCGCCGTCAGTCGGCGCTCGCCGGCGGGGATTGCCCGGCGCGGCGGGACGCGGGGGCGGGCGGGAAGAGGCCGCGGACGCCGGTGGTGGTGAGGATGCGCTCCAGGAACGGGGGCGGATCGTCCAGGTGCAGCACGACGTTCCCGGCGGCGGTCGTGCGGTGGATCATCAGCAGGGCGGACAGGCCCGAGGAGTCGCAGAACCGCAGGTGC
>WRCZ01000519.1 GCA_009783685.1 Actinomycetes bacterium | reverse complement strand
GCCTTCGCGCTCGGCGGCGGCGCGGTCGCCGGGGCGTGGGCCGGCGGCGGCACCCCGGACGAGGTGGCCGCCGGGGCGCCGGGAGTGCTGCGGGCGCTGGCCGGCACCGCCCAGTACCTCGGCTCGTGGCTGGTGGGCGCCGGCGTGGTGGCGCTCGTCGCGCTCGGCCGCCAGGCGTACCGCGATCCGTCCGCCCGCCGCACCGTCGGCATCCTGTGGGACGTCGGCACCTTCTGGCCGCGCGCCGCCCACCCGTTCGCGCCGCCCTGCTACGCCGAGCGCGCGGTGCCCGACCTCAGCTGGCGGATGGCCTCGTGGACCCAGGCCACCGGCGGGCGGATCATCCTCTCCGGCCACTCCCAGGGCAGCGTGCTGGCCGCCGCCGCGGTCTGGCAGCTCGACCCCGCCGTGCGCGGCCGGGTCGCCCTGCTCACCTACGGCTGCCCGCTCGCCCGCCTCTACGGCCGCTGGTTCCCCGCCCACTTCGGCACCGCGCGGCTGCGCGACCTCCACGACGACATGCACATCTGGAGCAACCTGTGGCGGCGCACCGACCCGATCGGCGGCCCGGTCGGCCTCGGCGCCCCGCACGACCCGGTGGACTGCGGGCCGCTGCTCGACCCGGCCGCCTACGGTCGCAGCCCGGCCCACCCGCTGCCCGAACCCGTGCTGGGGCACTCCGACTTCCAGGCCGACCCGGCGTTCGCCGAGCAGCGTGCCCTGCTGCTGGCCCGGCTGCCCGAGGCCAAGGGCGTGCCCGCTCAGGGCAGTTCGGGCAGATCCTCCGGGTAGAGCAGCTGAAGCTCCTCGTGCGTCGGCTCGTCGATGTGGGCCAGCCGCACCGCGTGCCGCTCCACCATCGCCTCGAACGTCTGCCGCGCGGTACGGCCGTTGCCGAACGCCGGTCCCTTGGGCAGCGCGGTGAAGAACTTCAGCAGCGCCTCACCGGTGTCCTCGCCCAGCTGGTACTCGTGCTCGGTGGCCTGCGCCCGCACGATCTGAAGCAGCTCCGCCGAGGTGTAGTCGCCGAAGGTGATGGTCCGTGAGAAACGCGACGCCACACCGGGGTTGGACGCCAGGAACCGCTCCATCTCCGCGGTGTAGCCGGCGACGATCACCACCACGGCCTCGCGGTGGTCCTCCATCAGCTTCACCAGCGTGTCGATCGCCTCGCGCCCGAAGTCGCGGCCGGCGTCCTCCGGGGCCAGCGCGTACGCCTCGTCGATGAACAGCACGCCGCCGCGGGCCCGGTCGAACGCCTCCTGGGTGCGGATCGCCGTCGAGCCGATGTGCTCGCCCACCAGGTCGACCCGCGCCACCTCCACCAGGTGCCCGCGCTCCAGCACGTCCAGCGACGCCAGGATCTCGCCGTACAGGCGCGCCACCGTCGTCTTGCCGGTGCCGGGGGAACCGGTGAAGACCAGGTGCCGCCGCGGGGACGCGGCCTTGAGGCCGGCCTTCTCCCGCCGCCGGCCCACCGAGATCAGGTCTATCAGCGTGCGCACCTCGCGCTTGACGCCGTCCAGCCCGACCAGCGCGTCCAGGTCGCCGAGCACCTCGTCGCCGGCCCGCGCCGGTTCCTTCGGCTCCGGCGCGGCCTCCGGCCGCTGACCGGGCACGCCGCCCAGCAGGCCGTACGACTGCGTGGCGGTCTGCGTCACCGCCGGCCCCGCGGGCACGACCGGGACCGGCACCGCGACCTCCTCGACCGCGGCCCGGTCGCTGGTGCAGTCCTCGGTCACCGGGCCCGGCTCGGCGAACTCGTAACCGCCGCGCGCGCAGCGCTCGGTGCGGCACCGGGTGAGCGTGGAGCGGCAGCCGTCGATGACGTGGAAGCCGTAGCCGCGGCTGCCGGTCACCCGGCAGCCGGTGAAGGTGCCGCGGCCCTCCGCGGACACGTACACCCCGGCCTCCGCCGCGTCGGTCACCGTGCAGCGTTCCAGCGTCGGGTCGGCGCCCTTGGTGACGATCACACCCGTCTGCGCGCCGTCGATGGTGACCTGGGCGAGGGTGCCGCCGCTGCCGTGGTCGCGGAACCAGGCACCGGTCGACGCGTCGCGGATCCGGCAGTCGTCCAGCTGCACGCTCGCCCCGTCGCTCACCGACACCGCGGTGTTGCGGATCTGCGCGAAGTCGCTGTCCACGACGTCGGCCCGCGAACCGCGGTCCAGCACGAACAGCGCGTCCGGCACGTCGTGCACCCGGCAGGCGTCCAGTATCGCCACGGCGCCGTCGCTCACCCACACCGCCGGATAGTCCCCGGTGCTCTCGTGGATCTCGCAGTGGTCGGCGTCCGCGCGGGTGCCCGGGTCCCACACCGACAGGCCGTTGCGGCCGAAGCGGTGGACCGTGGAGCGGGTGAGGGTGAGCACCGAACGGGCCCGCAGGTCCACGGCGTTCTCCGGTATGTCGTGGATCTCGCAGTCGGCGAGCGCGAGCACCGCGTCGGTGTCCAGCGCGACGCCGTCGCCGGTGGTGCGGTGCACCCGGCAGTCGGTGAAGCTGCCGGTCGCCCGGGCGGACACCTGCACACCGGTGCCGCGGACCTCGAACACCTCGCAGCCCACGGCCTCCAGCGAGGTGCCCTCGCCGGTCACGGACACGCCCGCGCCGGAGGAGTGGTGGACGCGGCAGCGCTCCAGCCGGGGACCTGCCCCGCCGCGCACCGAGACACCGCTCTGGCCCGCGGCGACCACCTCGCACTCCTCGAACAGGCCGCCGGCGCCGTCGAGCACGCTGATGCCGAGGCCGGCCGGGTTGTCGACGGTGCAGCGGCGCACGGTCGGGCGGGCGCCGTCCCGCACCTCCAGGCCCACGGCCGAGTGGGTGTTCAGGCGCAGCCCGGACAGCTCCGGCGCGCACGCCTCCACCAACAGGGCGGCGGCGGAGGTGTCCTGGCCCTCCACCACGAGGTCGTGGACGGCACCCGAGGAGCGGAGCGTGAGCGCGACACCGGAGGCCGGCGCGATCCGCACCGTCCCCGGTCCCTCCGCGCAGCGGAGCGTCACCGCCCGGTCGACGACCACGTTCTCCCGGTAGGTGCCCGGAGACACCGACAGCACGTCACCGTCGCTCGCCGCCGCCAACGCGTCGGCGAGCGTGTCGTACTCACCTGTGCGGCGGCGCCACCGCGAACTGCTCGGGTTGGTGACCTGCACCACGCCATGTGCCATCGGGCTGCTCTGCCCCCACCTCTTGCGTCGGCCGACCGGGGATCAACCGTAGCGCGACCTGGCGCCGCCGATTGCCACCGTCTCGCCTCCCGGCGCCCGAGCCGCCGCGGTACCGGCTCCGAGCAGCGGCCGGGGGGAGGCCGGCCGTGCCCGCTCGTCCGTGCGAGGCGTCCCCCGGTCCCGCGGGCCGCGGCCTCAACCGCCCGCGCCCGTACGGCCCCAGTCCTGGCCCACGCGGGCCCACTCGCGCTCCCAGGAGTCCATGCGGCGCAGCATCAGCCGCCAGAGGAGTATCTGACGGGCCACCAGGAGCAGCCCGCCGGCCGCGGCGGCTGCCGCGACGCCGGCCAGCGCGGCGTGCGTCACCGCGGTCGGGGAGTCCAGCGGCGCCGGCACGATCGCGCCGTGCCGGTCGGTCCACAACCGGACCGTGTCGTTGTGCCACACCTCCAGGTCGGCCGGGACCATCGCGGTGTGCTTGCTGTGGTCGGGCCCGGTCCACACCAGGACGTCGCCGTGGCGGGCGTCCTGCTCGGCGGTGACCGCGGGCCCGTCGGCGGCCGCCGTCGTCTTCGTGCCGCGGACGCTGCTCGCGGGCGCCACCGTGGCCGTCACCAGGGTGCGTTGGGCGTGCTGCACCCGCACCACGTGCTGCAGGGCGCGATCCACGGATCGGCCGGCCCACCAGCCCAGCAGCGGGAGCAGGCACAGCAGCAGGACGGTCACCAGCCCGAGCCACGCCTCGGCCAGGTCGCTGCGCCGGCGCAGCGGATTGCGCCGCCACTGCCAGCCGAGCCGGCGGACGGTCGTGCGGCGACGTGCCGGCCGGTGCGCGAAAGCGCCCATGGCGGCCACCCCCTTCACCCGTGCACCGCCGGTGGGCGGCGCTCCCCAAGCAGGAGTCCGCGCGCCCCGCGGTTGTGACACGGAAGCGCGCTACTCCACCACGCTCAACGGGTCACCGACGGACAGGGTTCCGCGGTTCTCGGGAATCAGGTTCTGGCCGAAGAGCAGCTTGGTGTCCACGTTGCGGTGCCGGCCGAGCGTGCGCAGCGGCTCCCTGCCGCGGGCACCCGTGGCCTGGTCGGTGGTGGTGACCACGCACCGGCCGCAGGGCTTGGCCACGCGGAACGAGATCCCGCCGATCCGCACCCGGCGCCAGCCGTCCTCGGCCCACGG
>WRCZ01000518.1 GCA_009783685.1 Actinomycetes bacterium | reverse complement strand
TGGACCGTGGTGCCGTCGATGCGGCCGGTGGCTCCGCGCCCGGGTTCCTCGGCCACGTCGCGGACGGGACGCAGCGACAGGCCGCGGGCGTGGGCCTCGTCGGTGATCGCCCGGGCCAGGACGTGGGGTGAGTACTGGTCGACGGACGCGGCCAGGGCGAGCACCTCGTCGGCGCTGCGTCCGGGTGCGGCGATGACGTCGAGGACGCGCGGCTTGCCGGTGGTGAGCGTGCCGGTCTTGTCCAGGACCAGCGTGCGAGCGCGGCCGAGGGTCTCCAGGGCGGCACCGTCCCGCACCACCACGCCGAGGCGGGCGGCCCGTGACAGCCCGGAGACGACGGCGACGGGTGCCGCCAGCAGCAGGGGGCAGGGAGTGGCGACGACCAGGACGGCCACCGCGCGGACGGCCGACCCGCTGACCAGCCAGGCGATGCCGGCCACGGCCAGCGCCAGCGGCAGGAACCAGGCGGCGTACCGGTCGGCGAGGCGGATCACGGGGGCGGTCTCGGCTCCGGCCTGCCGGGCGAGGCGGACGATCTCGGCGTAGGCGCTGTCCTGTGCGGTCGCGGCCGCGCGCAGCTCGAACGCGCTGCCGGCGTTGACGCCGCCGCTGCGCACCGCCTCTCCGGCGCCGTACTCCACCTGGAGCGACTCGCCGGTCAGCACGGACTCGTCCAGTACCGCGGTGCCGCCTTCGACGCGCCCGTCGACCGGCACGACGTCACCCGGGCCGACGACGAGCAGGTCACCGACCGCGACCTCGGCGAGCGGCACCGTACGGACCTGGTCGCCGACCCGGCGGCGGGCAGAACGCGGAGCGTGCTCCAGCAGATGGCGCAGGTCGTGCGAGGCGCGGCGTTCGGCCGCCGCGTCCAGCCAGCGGCCCGTGGCGAGCATGAGCGCGATCAGGGCCCCGGCCAGGTACTCCCCCGTCGCCAGCGTGCCGGCCAGGGCCAGGACGGCGATGAGGTCGACTCCGGCCCGGCCTCGCCGCAGGGCGGCGATCACCCACGCCACGGCGGGGACGATCGCCACCGCGGTGCCTGCCGCCCAGCAGCCGTCAGCGAGGGTCGCCGCCCCGGTCAGCCAGGCGATGCCGCCCGCCGTCAGAGCGGCGGCCGTCAGGACGAGCAGCGCCGGCTCCAGCGATCGCCGAGCCACCTGGAGCGCCCGCTGCTTCCCGCGTTCTCCGTCCGGCCGCCTCACCGTGCGCGCTGCCCTCCTGCGCCGGGTTCCCTGCCTTTCCAGTAGATCCGAGGGAGGCGGCACTCGCCAGGGCAGCCCGGACCCCGCCTCCTCAGCCGCGGCCGAGGAGGCGCTTCCACAGGCTCCCGGCGGAGGTCGCCTCTGCCTTGCAGGTGCAGCGCTGTGACGCGGGAACTCCGGCCAGGACCTGGTCGACGTGCATCCCGCATCCGCGGTAGGTGAACTTGTGGCATTTCCGGCAGACGGCTCGCTGGCACATGGGTGGGGCTCCTTCGGTTTCCGTGGTTCGCGGGGCCGCGTTCGGTCGCGGCCCCTTCGGTCGAGGGGTTCGGCGTGGGGAAATCAAGGGTGGGCGTAGGCGAATCATGGGTCGGCGGGACTCGGGCGGGCCTCGCGCTCCTGTCCTGCGGGGGCCGGCGGTCAGCGGACCGCGTCGGTGAGCATGAACGCGGCGACGGCGAGCAGGACGACCGCGAAGATCCGCCGCAGCGTCCCGCCGGTGACCTTCGCGGCGAGGCGCTTGCCGTCCCAGGCCGCCAGAACGGCCGCCGCGGCGAACGGCCCGATCAGTTCCCACCGCAGGTCCCCTCCGGTTCCGGCGCGGGCGGCCAGCGCGGCGAGGGAGTTGACGGTGATGACCAGCAGGCTGGTGCCCACGGCCTGCCGCATCCGCAGGCCCAGCACGCCCACCAGGGCCGGGACGGCGAGGAATCCGCCGCCCACGCCCAGGAACCCGGTCACCGCGCCGAGTCCCGCACCCGCGCCGGCCGCCTTCACCGGTCTTACGCCGCCCGGGAGTTCGGGGGTTGCGGACCGCAGCATCCGCAGCGCCGCCAGGACGGCGACGGCCGCGAATCCCGCGGTGAGCGCCTCCTGCGGTAGGTGCCCGGCCGCGGCACCGGCCGCCACCGCGGGGAGGATCCCCGCGGCGGCGAACAGCGATCCCGTCCGCCACGCCACGTTGCCGTCGCGGGCGTGCGCGGCCAGCGCGGTCGCGGACGTGGCGGCGACGATGATCAGGCTGGCGGTGGTGGCGGCGGCCGGGGTGAAGCCGAGCAGGTAGATCATGGCCGGGACGGCCAGGACGCTTCCTCCGCCGCCCAGCGCGCCCAGTGCCGATCCGACGACGGCCCCGGCGACGAGGGCGAGGATCAGCGCGCTCACGCCGTCGCGCCGATGTTCCCGTGCTCGTCGACGACCGCGTGGCCGGCGGCGGCCCAGGCGTTCATGCCGCCTTCGACGTCCGCCGCGTCCGCGCCCCGTTCCACCAGGAGCTCCACCGCCTGCTGCGAGCGCTGCCCGCTGCGGCAGATCACCACCAGGGGGCGATCCCGCGCGGCCGGGGGCAGCGCGGCGCCCGCGATCAGATCCGTCAGTGGCGTGTGCACCGCGCCGGGGGCGTGTCCCAGCGTCCACTCCGCCTGCGATCGCACGTCCAGCAGCACCGCCGGTGCGCGGCGGCCGGTGGTGCGGGTGTGCGCTTCCCGGACGGACAGGCGCTCCCTTCTGCCGGGGAAGGGGAACATGGGGCATCCTCCTTGGTGTCGGTGACCGGGCCCGGGTCAGCCGGTGGTGATCGTCAGGCCGGCCGCGGCGGCGGCCTCGAAGCCGTCGTCCACGGCGATCACGTCCCGGCCGGCCGCGTGCAGCAGCGACGCGGCGATCGCCGCGCGCGTCCCTGCGGCGCAGTGCACCCAGACGGTGCCCTCGGGGACGTCACCGGTGCGGCGGTGCAACTGGTGGACGGGGATGTGCGCGGAGCCCTCGATCCAGCCCTGCGCGCGTTCCGCGTCGCGGCGCACGTCGAGCACCACGACCCGGTCCGGGTGCGCTCCCGCGAGTCCGGCGAACGTCGAGCGCGGAAAGGACACCGGACGCTGCCCGTCGGGCACCCACCGCTGCGGGCCGCCGGTGGCGGCGGCCACCGGGCGGTCGATGCCGACCCGGACGAGTTCCCGCTGGGCGACGGCCAGTTGCTCGGCCGACTCGGCGAGCAGGGTGACGGGCTTGCCCCAGGGGATCAGCCACGCCAGATACGCGGCGAGTCTGCCCTCCGCCTCGAAGTTGAACGAGCCGGCCACGTGTCCTTCGGCGAAGGCGACGCGGTTGCGCAGGTCGACGACCCACTCGCCCGCCGCGAGCCGCCCCGCGATCTGCTGCGGGTCGGCGGGTTCGGGGGCGGTCAGGTCCACCGGAGCGGGGCCGCCCGCGTTGATCGGGCCCATGTGCGCGTAGTAGGCGGGAATGTCGTCCAGCCCGTCCAGCAGGTCGGCGACGAACGTGTCCGCGTCCGTGAGGAGGGCGGCGTTGCCGGCCTTCTCCTTGGCGATCGTGGTGGTGTCGCCGTCGGCCTGGGCCGAGGAGCAGAAGCTGCCGAAGCCGTGCGTGGGCAGGACCGAGGTGTCGTCCGGCAGCGCGTCGGCGAGCCGGTGGACGGAGGCGTGCTGGGCCCGTGCCAGGTGCTCGGTCAGCCGCGGCTCGACCAGGTCGGGGCGCCCGACGGTGCCGATCAGCAGCGAGCCGCCGGTGAAGACCGCCACGGGACGGCCGTCGTCGCTCAGTACGTAGGCGGTGTGGTGCGGTGTGTGGCCGGGGGTCGCCACGGCCGCCAGCGCCAGGCCGGTGTCGATGTCGACGGTGTCGCCGTCCGCCACGGGAACGCGGGCATAGGACACCCGCGCGCCGGCCGGGACCAGGTATCCGGCGCCGGTGATCCGCGCCAGCTCCAGCCCGCCCGTGACGTAGTCGTTGTGGAGGTGCGTCTCGACGACGTGGGAAATGCGCACGCCACGGCGGGCGGCCGCGGCCAGCACCCGGTCGATGTCGCGTGGCGGGTCCACCACGACGGCCGTCCGCCCGCCGCCGGCGAGGTAGCTCCGGTTGCCCAGCCCCTCCACTGCGATGGTCTCGACGAAGAACACCCGGCCACTCCCTTCCAGAATTACCCCCCGGGGTATCCACTCCACCGTACCAGAGGTACCCCCGGGGGTATTTTGGCCAGGATCTGGCCGCCTGCCGCCGCCGCGGGCGAAGGCGCGCGAGCCCCCGCTCGCCGGGGTTCGCGGCCCGGGGCGACGACCGTGGCGCGGCGGTCGGTTCAGCGGACACCGCCGGGGACCGGCCAAGAAGGACAATTGATGCAGCATTCCCCGG
>WRCZ01000517.1 GCA_009783685.1 Actinomycetes bacterium | reverse complement strand
CGCGGTCTGACTCCGTCCGGGTGAGGTGGGGTCGGGGTCGCCCCCCGGCCCCCGAACCGGTGCGGGCCGCGCAGTTCCCCGCGGTCTGACTCCGTCCGGGTGGGGTGGTCGGGGTCGTTCCCGGGCCCCGGCCCGGTGTGGGCTGGTCGCGCAGTTCCTCGCGCCCCTTGGGGGGTTGCCCTGGTGCGCGGGGCGCGCTGCTCGTGGGGTTGTCTCCGTCCGGGTGGGGTGGTCGGGGTCGTTCCCGGGCCGCGGGCCGGTGTGGGCTGGTCGCGCAGTTCCTCGCGCCCCTTGGGGGGTGCCCTGGTGCGCAGGGCGCGCCCGTCAGGGGCGCGGGGAACTGCGCGACCAGCCACGACGGTGCGGCACGCGGCAGTGCGGGCCAGGGGGGCAGGCCCGGTTTCCGTTCCGTGGCGGTGCGGCGCGCGGCCGTGCGGGCCAAGGGGGCAGCCCCGTTCCGCTCCCGGCGCGGGGTGGCGGGGGGAGCAGGGAAGTGGGGGTGCGGGTACTCCCTGCGGAGCAGAACAGGTGCCGCTGGCCGTACGACGACGTGGGGAGGCGCGAGAGCCAGGCTCGGAAGTGTCGGAGATTCCGGCACCGAACGAGGAGATGACGAGCGATGACCACCCTGGCTTGGCACGACGGCGGGCCCGGCCCGTGGATCCTGTTCTTCCCCCTGATCTGGGTCTTCGCGGTGGCAGCCGTGATCACCGTGCTGCGGCGCACCGGCTGGCGCGGCCGCGGCGGACCGTGGAACCAGCGCTCCACCACCGCGGGCGAGCACTCGCCGCTCGCCGTGCTCGGACGGCGGTTCGCCTCCGGCGAGATCGACGAGGAGGAGTACTGGCGGCGGATGTCCGTGCTGGAGGAGCACTTCGGCCGCGACGTACGCGGTGACCTGCGCGGTGGCAAGGGAGGCCGGGCATGAGCCGCCCGACCGGATCCCACGGGTCCACCAGCCCCGCCGGATCCATGGGATCCACCGGAACCGCCGGCCTGGCAGGCGCCCGCGAGGCCGCCGCGGAAGCGGCCGTCCCGCCCGGGAGTCCGATGGCGGCGCGCGTCGTCGACGCCGCCAAGGTCTACGGCACCGGCGACGCGGAAGTGCGGGCCCTGGACGGGGTGACGGCCGGCTTCCCCGCCGGCCGGTTCACCGCGATCATGGGCCCTTCGGGCTCGGGGAAGTCCACCCTGATGCACTGCGCCGCCGGGCTCGACACCCTGACCTCCGGCACCGCCTACATCGGCGGCACCGCGCTCGGCGAGCTGAACGACCGGCAGTTGACGCTGCTGCGGCGCGAGCGGATCGGCTTCGTGTTCCAGTCCTTCAACCTGGTGCCGACGCTGACCGTCGCCGAGAACATCACGCTGCCGATCGACCTGGCCGGCCGCCGCCCCGACACCGCGTGGGTGGACGCGCTGATCGACGTCGTCGGACTCGGCGAGCGGCTGCTGCACCGCCCGAGCGAGCTGTCCGGCGGGCAGCAGCAGCGGGTCGCGGTGGCCCGCGCGCTGGCCGGCCGGCCCGACGTGGTCTTCGCCGACGAGCCCACCGGCAACCTCGACTCCCGCTCCGGCGGCGAGGTCCTGGACCTGCTCGGCCGGGCGGTGCGGGAGATGGGCCGCACCGTGGTGATGGTCACCCACGACCCCGGGGCCGCCGCGCACGCCGACGAGGTGGTCTTCCTCGCCGACGGGCGGCTCGTGGACCGGATGGCGGCACCGACCGCCGAGCGGGTGCTGGACCGGATGAAGGCGTTCGACGGCCGGCAGCCGAGCCGGCCGGGCGACGGCCGCCACGGCAGCGCGGGAGGTTCCGCGTCATGAGCGGCACCACCACCGGCACCGCGACCACCGCCTCCGCCACCGCCGGTCCGGGCGCCGCCACGAGCGGCGGCACCCGCACCGTCCTGCGGCTGGGCCGGGCCGGACTGCGGGCCCACAAGCGCCGGTTCGCCGGCACCTTCGTCGCGGTCTTCCTCGGGGTGGCGTTCCTGGCCGGCACGATGGTCATGGGCGACACCCTCAGAGCCAGCTTCGGCACGCTCTTCGCCAACGCCAACAGCGGCACCGACACGGTCGTGCGCGGTGCGGACGAGATCAGCGACGGGCAGGGCCCGGGCACCCGCGAGCCGGTGCCCACCAGCCTGGTCGCCACCCTGCGGACGGTCCCCGGCGTGGCCGCAGTCGCCCCCGACATCGAGGGCGCCGGCCAACTCGTCTCCCACGACGGCACGTCGCTGGACACCAGGGGACCGACGGTGGCCGGCAACTGGATCGAGGATCCCCGGCTCAACCCGTACACGCTGGTCCAGGGGCACGCCCCGGCCGCGCCCGGCCAGGCCGTCATCAACCGCGACGCGGCCGACAAGGCCGGCCTGAAGGTCGGCGACAGCACCCTGCTGCGCACCCCCGACCCGGTGCGGATCACCATCGTGGGCATCGCCACCTTCGGCGGGGGCGGCGGTCAGGGGGAGACCACGTACACCGGGCTGACCACCGGCGACGCGGAACGCTATCTGATGCCCAGGCCCGGTGAGGCGACCACCATCAAGGTGCGTGCCGCGTCCGGTGTCAGCCAGCAGCAGCTCACCGACCGCGTCGCCCGCGCCCTGCCGGCGCACTACGAGGCGATCACCGGCACCAAGGCCAGCGACGAGACGGAGAGCGCCACCGCCGGTGCCTTCCTGACCGTCTTCACCAGCCTGCTGGTGGTCTTCGCCGGCATCGCGCTGCTCGTCGCCACCTTCAGCATCCACAACACCTTCCAGATCGTCGTCGCCCAGCGCACCCGGGAGAACGCGCTGCTGCGGGCGCTGGGCGCGAGCCGCCGCCAGGTGCTGGGCTCCACGCTCGCGGAGGCGGCCGGGGTGGCGATCGCGGCCTCGCTCGCCGGGCTGCTCGGCGGGATCGGCATCGCCGCCGCGCTGCAGGCGCTGTTCCCCGCGGTCGGCTTCCCGTTCCCCAAGGGCGGCCTGGTGATCCACCCGGTCGCCCTGGCCGTCCCGTTGGCCGTCGGCCTGCTGGTCTGCACCGGCTCCGCCCTGATGCCCGCCCTGCGGGCCGGGCGCACCGCGCCGCTCGCCGCACTGCGCGACAGCGCCGTGGAGAGCCCGCGGGTCCCGCGGCGGCGGGCCGTCGCCGGTGCGGTCACCGGCGTGGTGGGCGTCGCGGTGACGGTCGCCGGCGTGGGCGGGCACGCGCTGCCGCTGACCGCCGCGGGCGCGGTGCTGACCCTGGCGGCGTTCGTGGCGCTCGGCCCGGTCGCCTCCCCGGCGGCCGTGCGCCTGCTGGGCGCGCCGGTGAGCCGGCTGCGCGGGGTCACCGGGGGGCTGGCCCGGCGCAACGCGCTGCGCAGCCCCAAGCGGACCGCGGCGACCGCGACCGCGCTGATGATCGGCGTCGCGGTGGTGTCACTGTTCGCCGTGCTCGGGGCGTCGATGAAGGCGACCCTGAACCGCACCGTCGACCGGTCGTTCGCCGGCGACGTGGCGATCAGCACGCCCGTGTACGGGGCCGGGGGCAGCGGGCTCAGCCCCTCGATCGCGCCCACCGTCGCGGCCCTGCCGCAGGTCCGGGACGCGGTGGGGCTCGGCCGCGGCGCCGCGGAAGTGGACGGCCACGGCCGCCGGTTGACGGTCACCGACCCGGTCGTCCTGTCCCGCCTCCTCGACCTCGGCACGGTGGACGGCGACCTGGCGCACCTGGGCACCCACGGCCTCGCCGTCTCCCGCTCCGAGGCGGACAAGCACGGCTGGACGACCGGCTCCCGCGTCACGCTGGCCTTCGCCGACGGCCAGCGGCAGCCGTTCACCGTCGGCGCGGTCTACGCGCGGGCCGACCTCGCGGGCGACTACCTGGTGACCCGCGCGGCCTGGGCCCCGCACCACCTCCAGGACCGGGACACCCTCGTCGCCATCGACTTCCGGCACGGCGTGTCCACGGCGGCGGGCAAGGCGGCCGTGGAGAAGGCGGTGGTGCCCTTCGGGTCGCCGGACGTGCAGACCAAGAGCGAGTACGCGGCCTCCTCGGCGGCCGGCATCGACACCTTCCTGACCCTGGTGTACGCGCTGCTGGCGCTCGCCGTGCTGATCGCGCTGCTGGGTATCGCCAACACCCTGACGCTGGCGGTGCACGAGCGCACCAGGGAACTGGGCCTGCTGCGCGCGGTCGGCCAGACCAGGGCGCAACTGCGATCGATGGTGCGCTGGGAGTCGGTGGTGGTCGCCGCGTTCGGCACCGCGGGCGGCCTGGGACTCGGCACGTTCCTCGGCTGGGCGCTGGTGCGGGCCTCGGACACCACCGGGACCGGGGCGTTCGCGGTCCCGCCGCTGTCGCTGGCGGTCGTGCTGCTGGTGGGCGTCGCGGCCGG
>WRCZ01000516.1 GCA_009783685.1 Actinomycetes bacterium | reverse complement strand
GCGGAAGGCTTCGACCGCCGGCTCGAACCGTTCCGGAGCGAGCTGCTGGCGTACTGCTACCGGATCCTCGGCTCGGCGCACGACGCGGAGGACCTGGTCCAGGAGACGTACCTGAGGGCGTGGCGCTCCCGGGAGCGGTACGACGAGACGCGTGCCTCCCTGCGCACCTGGCTCTACCGGATCGCCACGAACGCCTGCCTGACCGCCCTGGAGGTCCGCGGCCGCCGCCCGTTGCCGTCCGGGCTGGTGGCCGCGTCGGACCCGCTCGCACCGCTCGTCCGGCGGGAGGTCCCCTGGCTGCAGCCGCTGCCGGACGCCCTGCTGGACGCGGGCGACCCGGCCGGCACGGTGATCGGGCGCAGCAGCCTGCGCCTGGCGTTCGTCGCGGCGCTTCAGCACCTGTCGGCGCGCCAGCGCGGTGCGCTGATCCTGCGGGACGTGCTCGGCTTCTCCGCGGCCGAGGCGGCGGGGATCCTCGGCACCACCGTCGCGTCGGTGAACAGCTCCCTCCAGCGGGCGCGGGCCCGCGTGAAGGACGCCGGGGTCCGGCAGGACGGCCTCGGCGAGCCGTCCGCGGCCGAGCAGCGCGCCTGGGTCGACCGCTACATGGCGGCCTTCGCACGCGCCGACGTGGAGGGCCTCAAGCGGCTGCTCACCGAGGACGTGCTGATGGAGATGCCGCCGATGCTCAACTGGTTCACCGGCACCGCCAACTACGGCCTGTTCATGGACTGGGTCTTCGCGGCGGCCGGAACGGACTGGCGCCTGACGGCGGTCGCGGCCAACGGCCAGCCCGGGTTCGCCGCCTACCGGCGTGCCGGCGACCGGTACGAGCTGCACACCCTCCAGATCCTCACCGTCACCTCCGCGGGCATCAGCCGGAACTCGGTGTTCCAGGATCCGGAGGTCTTCGCGTCCTTCGGCCTGCCGGCCGGACTCGACGCCGGCGGCCCGGTCGACGGCGGCCCCCGGGCCCGGCGGGGAACCTGATCCCGGCGCCGTGAGGGGGCGTTCTCGTGGGCGGGTTCCGGCATCTCGTCGCCGCGGGCGCGATGAGTTCGCGCCCCGTCGCCGGTATGTACCCGCGAACCCGCCGGAACGCGGCGGGCGAACCGATCGAAGGGAGAACGCGATGTCCGAGAGCCGTGCGGAGGACGAGGCCGCCATCCAGGCCGTGCTGGCAGCCTCGTACAAGGCGTGGGAGGCCGGCGACGCCGACGGCATGGTCGCCGACTACACCGCGGACGCGACCGCCATCATGACCGGCTCGCTCCGCGACAGCCGCGACGTCATCCGCGCGAGCATGGCCCTGGCCTTCGCGGGGCCGTTCAAGGGCAGCTCGACCGTCAACCGGCAGATCGGCCTCCGCTTCGTCGGCCGGGACGCCGCGATCGTCGTCAGCGAGTCCGGCATCCTGTTCGCCGGACAGACCGAGGTGCCGGAGGCGGGCAGGGTGAACGCCACCTGGGTCTTCGAGAAGCGGGACGGCCGCTGGCTGATCGCCGCCTACCACAACAGCCCGGTGCTGGCGCCTCAGCCGTGAGCCTCCGCCGGTAGGAGGCGGTCACCGTGTGCGGCGGCCCCGGGATCCCGGGGCCGCCTGCCCCGACGCCCCCGGGGCGGGCCGCACGGCGGCGTCAACTCCCTGGCGGACGTGGGTCGTTGCAGGTGGCCGGCTTCCCGGTGGCCGCGCGCCGGCGCCGCCGTGGCTAGGCGACTCCGCCGAGGGCCGCGACGGCCATGCGCACCGCCCGGTCCGCCACGGCGTCGTAGTCGTCGCCCGCCTCCAGGGCGGCGGTCGCGGCGTGGACGAGCCCCTGGAGGAGCCGCGCCGTCCTGAGCGGGGCGTCGTCCCCGAGATCCCGCAGGGTGTCCACGAGCGGGTCGAGCAGCGCGCGGTGTGCCGCGTCCGCGCTCTCCCGCAGGACCGCGGCGTCCTGCGCGTCCGCGCCGGCGCGGGCGATGCGGTGCTCGCCGTCGCGGACCATCTCCAGTTGCGCGGTGACGTAGGCGGCGACCCGGTCCTCGGGCGCGTCGCCGGCGGCGGCGAGGGCGGCGCGGATGCGCCCGGTCCAGCGGGGTGCGGCCTGGCGGACCACCTCGTCCAGCAGTTCACGGCGGTCGGTGAAGTACTTGTAGACGCTGTTGCGGGCCAGCCCGGTGCGGCGGGCGACCGTGGCGAACGTCACCTGCGAGGCATCGCCCTCGGCGAGCAGTTCCCGGGCCGCGTCGAGCAGGGCGGTCCGCTGCTGGGCACGGTGGTCGGCGACCGATGCCGCGTGGATCTTGGGCACGGAGCCAGTCTAGGACCCCGTTTGGGGACGCCCTGTCCCCATCCTCTATTTTGGGGACGCACTGTCCCTATCTTTGGAAGGAACGCCGTGTTCCTCGCCCTGCTGGAACTCAGAGCGGCCCGGGGCCGCTTCCTGCTGATGGGTGGCGTCGTCGTCCTCGTGTCGGCGCTCGTCGGCATCGTCTCCGGGTTCACCACCGGCCTCGGTGACGACACCGTCTCCGCCCTGCGGAGGCTGCCCGCCACGCACATCGCCTTCGCCGCCGGCTCCGACTCCGACCAGTTCGCCCGCAGCCTGATCGACGAGGGGAGCGCGGACGGCTGGGAACGGGAGAAAGGCGTCGCGGCCACTCCGCTGGGCATCGCCATCACCCGCGCCACCACCGACCGCCATGTCGAGGTGGACCTCGCCGCGTTCGGCGTCGAACCCGGCGCCTTCACCGACCCCGGAGCCGCCACCGGCCGGCCCCTGGACGCCGCCGTGCCGGACGGCGTCGTGGTCTCCCGCCAGCTCGTGGGTGACGGCGTCCGCATCGGCGACGTCCTCACCGTCGACCGGCTCGGCATCCGTCTGAAGGTGGTCGGCACCACCGGCCGCTCGTCCTACGGCCATGTCCCCGCGGCCTACGTGACCACGGACACCTGGCGCCGGATCCGCTTCGTGGTCCCCGGTGCGGACACCCGTGCCGGCGACCTCCCGCGCCAGGACAACGCGATCGCCCTCAAGCTCCCCGCGGGCTTCGGCGGCACGGCGCTGGCGGAGGCCGACCGCCGTCATCGCACGACGACCGTCCCGCTCGGCAAGGCCCTCGCCGCGGCCCCCGGCTACCAGGGCGAGCGGCTGACGATGCTCTCCATCCAGACCTTCCTCTTCCTCATCGCCCCGCTGGTCGTCGGCGCCTTCTTCGCCGTCTGGACCGTCCAGCGCACCCCGGAACTCGCCCTGCTGCGGGCCATGGGCGCCTCCCGGCGCCGCCTGCTCGGCCACACCCTCGCCCAGGCCGCCGTGGTCGTCGCTGCGGGAACCGCGGCCGGAGCCGTCATCGCGTCCGCCGTCGGCCTGGCCGTCGGCGAGCGGGTGCCCTTCAGCCTGCCCGCCACCACCCTCGCCACCACCATGGCGGCGGTGACCCTGGTCGGGCTCGCCGGCTCCGCCTTCACCCTGCGCCGGGTCGCCGGCGCCGACCCGATGACCATGCTGGGAGCCGCGCGATGACCCTCCGCCTCGACGCCGTGACCGTCTCCCTCGGTCGCGGCGAATCGCGCACCACCGCCCTGCGCGGGCTCACCGCGACCTTCCGTCCGGGCGCCCTGACCGCCCTCGTGGGCCCCTCCGGCTCGGGCAAGTCGACCCTCCTCGCCGTCGCCGGCGGGCTGCTCCGCCCGGACGAGGGCCGGGTGCTGCTCGGCGACACCGACCTGGCCGCTCTCACCGACCGCGAACGCGCCCGCGTCCGCCGCACGTGCGTCGGCTACGTGTTCCAGAGCGGCAACCTCCTCGGCGGCCTCACCGCCGAGGAACAACTGCTCGCCGCCGCCTCGGTCGCCGGCCGCAGGCCCCGCGCCCTGCGGGGCCGAGCCCGCGAGCTGCTCACCGAGGTCGGGCTCGGCCACCGGCTCCGCCACCGCCCCGACCAGCTCTCCGGCGGCGAGCGCCAGCGCGTCGCGCTGGCCCGCGCGCTTCTGGCACAGCCCCGGCTCCTGCTCGTCGACGAGCCGACCGCCGCCGTCGACCGCACCCGCGCCGACGAGCTGACCGCCCTTCTGGCCCGCACCACGCACCAGCACGGCTGCGTCACCGTCGTCGCCACCCATGACCCGGTGGTCGTCGAGGCGGCCGACACCACGATCGACATGCTGGACCAGGAGGGGGGAGACGGGCGCTGACCCGCGCCGGCGGTCGCCCCTCGTTCGCATCCCCCTGGCGGTGATGCGGGGGAGGAGGGGCGGCCACCGGGTGCCTCCGAGCCGTCTGCCGGAGGCCGCGGTTCCGGCGTCCCGGTGCCGCTCCCGCGGGAAGGAGACCCCGGCCGCCGGCCGCGTCCCAAGTGGCTCCCGCGCCGCGGATGACCGGCTTCCCCGCGGGC
>WRCZ01000515.1 GCA_009783685.1 Actinomycetes bacterium | reverse complement strand
CCGGCCGCTTCACCCACCGCGCGGACCAGGCCACCCCTTAGCCGCCTCCCGCTCCACCCCGCACAGCGGCCGGCCCGTGCCCCCCTCCACCGGCCGGCCGCTCTTTCGCTTGCGCGAGCAACGCCCCCGTGGGTGCCCCGAGTTCGGCACCGCCGAGCCGCGATGACGAGCTTCTCGCCGTTGCGGCGGTCGAGGGGTGACCAGCCCGGGGCTGGAGCGGCTGAGGGTTGCCGAGTTCTCGCTGTTGCGGCGGTTCAGTTGGATGACCCGAGGTGTAACCGGCCTGTGGCGTGGGCGGGTTGGGAAAACGCCGGGCCGTGCCGGTCGGCTCGGCTTACTCCGGGGGTGTGAAGGGGCCACGGGACGGTGTCCCGTGGCCCCTTGGGCGTGTGGCGGCGGGGGTCAGTCGAGGGTGACCTCGGCGCGGGCGGTGCCGCCGCGCGGGTGGCGGGCGGTGACGGAGGCGACGGCGCCCGCGGGGGCGCGGACCGTCCACTCGACCGCGGTCAGGTCGGGGGTGCCCGGGTCGTGGCCCCACCACGTGGTGGACGACAGGGTCCCGCTCCGGCCCTCCAACTGGCCGAGGCGCTCGACCCGTTCGCCGGTGATCAGCTCGGCACCGGCAGGCAGTTCCAGCTCCGCGGACAGCTCGCCGGCCACCTCGCGGGCGAGCGCGGTGCTGGTGACGTACGTGGGCAGCCAGCCGGTGTTGCCGACGACCAGCCGGATCCGGTGCACGCCGGGCGCCACCTCGGTGGCCGTCAGCCGCCGCACCTCGACCTTGGGCGAGGCCAGCGTCTGGAAGATCACCCACTCGGTGTGCGGGGCCACCTCCGCCTCGATCCGGTCCATCGGCGGGTTGTACCAGTAGTTGATCATGTCCCAGCCGCCCAGCTCCACGGGGCCGAGCTGCGGGTGCTCGTACGGGTACCAGTCGACGAAGCCCTTGCCGTCGAGTTCGGTGTCGCTCCACTTGATCATCCGCAGGTCGTCCTCGACCGGGTGGTCGATCAGCCAGCGCGACGCGTGGTACGACTCGATGCCGGCCGCCCGCTGCGGGCTCCAGAACTCGGTGATCCAGGCGAAGATGCCCAACTGGTGGTAGTACCAGCCCAGTTGCCCGCCGCGGAAGACCGCCCAGGAGTCGTGCTTGAGGTCCTGGAAGGACATCACGTCGTAGCCGGTGAGCTCGGCCGCCTTCGCGCCGACCACGTCGTACACGTGCTGGTCGGCGCCGGGCAGCCGGACGTCGATGTTCATCGGCGGGCACAGGTGCAGGCCGCCGAAGGTGTGGCAGGTGATGTAGCCGGTGATGTTCGGCCGGTCGGTGACGGCCCGCAGCACGGCCTGCGTCTCGGGCTCCGAGCCCGGGAACGGCCCGGCGTTGCGCGGCAGCAGCGGTGCCGCCTCCCAGTCGGTCGGCAGGTTCTGGCCCAGGTCCAGGCCCTCGACGGGCTCCGCGACCTCCACGACATCGCCGCGGTAGCCGGTGACGTCGCCCTCCTGGAACAGGCGGAAGTAGTCGCCGCCGACCTCGTCGGGCTCGCGCGGGACCAGCAGCCGGGGCTCGTCCGGGTGCGTCTTCCACGGCCCGTCCGCGTCCCGCACCCGCATGAACAGCGCGCGGCCGTCGCCGTCGACGTCCCGCAGCTGCAGGCCGGGGTCGGCGTCGGTGCTCGGATGCGGGCGCACGCTGGAGCGGATGAAGCGGCCCTCGGCCATGGCGTGCTCGTGCCCGTCCGGGTTGAGCCGCGGGACGACGTAGACCGCGCGGGTGTCCAGCAACCGGGTGACCTTCTCGTCCGTCCCGTACCCGGACAGCAGACGGTGCACCAGGTGCAGGGCCGCGAAGCAGGACGACCACTCGGTGCCGTGGATGCCCGCCTCGACGAAGAAGGCGGGCTTGTCCGCGGCCGGGCCGGTCGCGGTGTTGGTCAGCGTGACCAGCCAGATGTCACGGCCTTCCCACGAGCGGCCCACGCTCTCCAGCGCGGCGAGATCCGGACGGCCGGTCGCCCAGTCGTGCAGCAGCGCGGTCAGTTCGTCGTGAACGTAGAAGCGGTCGAACGTCAACGGGCGGATCATGCGGTGTGTCCTCGCAATCGCACGGCGGCAGCCTGGCAAGCGCGGCCAGTCTGCGCGGGGTGCGCACACGGTGCTTTGGGCGTGCGGCCAATCTTTCCCTGCCGAGTTCTCGCCCGCCGCCAATCACGCGGGGCCGGCCCGGCGGCCACAGTGCTCCCTGACCCGAGAACGCGCATGACCGAGGTCATTCCTACCTGATTGCCTGCCGGGCCGGGAGCGGCGCCTCCGCCCCGGCCGAGATTGGACCCGAGCATGACTGCCACAGCGGACCTCGGCACGCCCGAGATCCACCACCAGCACCGCGACGTCACCGGCGGCTGGCTGCGGCCGGCGACCTTCGGCGTGGTGGACGGCCTGGTGTCGAACTTCGCCCTGGTCGCCGGCATGGTCGGCGGCGGGGCCGGCGCGCACACCGTCGTCCTCACCGGACTGGCCGGCCTCACCGCCGGCGCCTGCTCGATGGCCACCGGCGAGTTCATCTCCGTGTCGTCCCAGAACGAGCTGGCGCAGGCCGAGATCGCCCGCGAGCGGCGGGAGCTGGCGACCAACCCGGAGGAGGAGCTGCGCGAGCTGACGCTCACCTTCCAGGCCAAGGGCGTACGGCCGGAACTCGCCGCGGAGATCGCCCGCGAGCTGACCGCGGACCCCGAGGTCGCCTGGCGGGTGCACGTCCGCGAGGAGCTGGGAGTCGACCCCGACGACCTGCCCTCGGGGTGGTCGGCGGCGGCCTCCTCGTTCGCCGCGTTCGCGCTCGGCGCCCTGGTGCCGCTGCTGCCGTTCATCTTCGGCGCGTCCAGCCTGGTGCCGGCGCTGATCGCCAGCTCGGCCGCCCTGGTGCTCACCGGCGGCCTGACGGCGAAGCTGACCGCCCGCTCCGGCTGGTTCGGCGCGAGCCGCCAGCTGGTGCTCGGCGGCCTGTCGGCCGCGGTGACCTTCGGGGTGGGGCTGCTCGTCGGCACGGGGGTGTCCTGACCGATGGCGACGACGGTCATACCTGACCCGACGGGTGGTCCGGCCGCGGAACGGCGGCCGCTGCACACGGTGGCGCTGGTCAAGCAGGTGCCGCTCGGCGACCACCCCGGCACGCTGGACGACCGGGGCCGGCTGCGCAGGGACGGGTTCGCCGCGGAGCTGAACCCCTGGTGCCGCCGCGCGGTGACCCGGGCCGTCGAGCTGGGCCACGCCGCCGGGGGCCGGACCACGGTCGTCACGATGGGCCCGCCGTCCGCCGCCGACGTGCTCCGGGAGGCGCTGGCCTGCGGAGCGGACGAGGGCCTGCACGTGTGCGACGCCGAACTCGCCGGCGCGGACTGCCTGGTGACCGCGAGAGCGCTGGCCGCCGCGATCAGGACCCTGGGGCCCGTGGACCTGGTGCTCGTGGGGCGCAGCACGGTGGACGGCGGCACCGGCACGGTCGGGCCGATGGTCGCCGAGCTCCTCGGGCTGCCGTTCGCCGGGCCCGCCCTGACCGTCGAGACGGCCGGCGCGCGGGAACTGCGCACCGTGCTCCAGCTCGACGCCGTCACCGAGACCGCCGCGCTCGCCCTTCCCGCGGTCCTCGCGGTCGCGGAACGCTCCTGCCGCCCGGCGAAGGCCGCGCCCGACACCTGGCCCGACCCGGCGCCGATCCGCACCCTGACGGCGGACCGGCTCACCGGCGCCCGGCCCGGCGTCACCAGCCCCACCCGGGTGGACCGCGTCCGCCACGCCGCGGCCACCCGCCGCCCGGTCCTGCTCTCCGGAACCCCCGCCGAGCAGGCCGCCCGGGCCGTCGCACTGATCACCGCACGGGCATCGGACGGCCGCGCCGGCCCCCTCGCGGCCCTCACCGCCCCGGACGACGACACCGCCTCCGGCCCCTTCGCCCGCCCGGCGGCCGGCACCGTGCCTGGAGCTGGAGCTGTGCCGCAGGACGTGGCACCGGTTGCTCCCGTGCCGCACGACGCGGTACCGGCCGCCCCCGAACTCGCTGCTCCCGCGTCGCGCAGAGCGGACCTCGTCGGTCCCGCCGTCCTCGCCGTCGCCGGGAGCCCGCACGAAGGCGGCCGCGCACTGCTCGGCGAGGCGGCCCGGATCGCCGCGCGCGTCGGCGGCCACGTCGTGGCCGTCACGCCGCCCGCGGACACCGAGGCGCTCGCCGCGTGGGGCGCCGACGCGGCGGTGCGGCTCACCGGCACCGACCCGCGGCCGGCCGCGGCGGCCCTCGCCGCCCTGGCCCGCGGTTCCGCCGTACCGCCGTGGGCGGTGCTGGGCGGCGCGACCCCCTGGGACCGGGAGGTGCTGGCCCGGCTCGCCGTGCTCCTG
>WRCZ01000514.1 GCA_009783685.1 Actinomycetes bacterium | reverse complement strand
CGGCCCGGGACGACCGGACGGACACGACGACGGTTGGGGGAACCCCATGCACGTGACGGCCTTCGATCATCTGGTGCTCAACGTCACCGACGTCGAGCGCTCCCTCGACTTCTACGGCGGGCGGCTCGGCCTGGCGGCCGAGCGGGTCGACGAGTGGCGGGCGGGATCCGCCCCCTTCCCCTCGGTACGGGTCACCGAGGGCACGATCATCGACCTGGTCCACGGCCCGCGCGGCGGGTCCAACGTCGACCACCTGTGCCTGGTGGTGGAGCCGCTGGAGTGGCAGGACGTGCTGGACTCCGGCGAGTTCACCGTGCTGGAGGGCCCGGTCAGGCGCTGGGGCGCCCGCGGCTGGGCGACCTCGGTCTACGTGCGCGACCCGGACGGCAACACCGTGGAGCTGCGCTGGTACCCGCAGGACATCCAGGCGTGAGCGCCGTGGTGGGGCGGCCCCGCGACCCCGCGATCGACGCGGCGGTGCTGGCCGCCACCGTCGCGCTGCTGCGCGAGGGCGGGTACGCCGGCTTCGCGCTGGAGAAGGCCGCCGCGCGGGCCGGGACCACCAAGGCCGCCATCCGCCGCCGCTGGCCGGTGCGCCAGCGGCTGGTGATCGACGCGCTCGCCACCGTCCTGGTCACGCCGCTGGTGCCGGACAACGACTGCACCCGGTGCGACCTGCATCAAAGCGTGCGGCTGCTGGCGGAGGCGCTCGACGAGGGGCTGCCGCCCGGCGTGCTGGCGCCGCTGGTGGCGGACTGCGCCGCCGACCCCGAGCTGCACCGCGCGCTCGTCGAGACGCTCGTGCAGCCGAGCCGCGGCGCGGCGGCCGTCGCGGTCCGGCGCGCGATCTGCCGCGGCGACCTGCGGCCGGACGTCGACCCGGACCTGTTCGTGGACCTGCTGGCCTCGGTGGTCTACCAGCGGGCGCTGTTCGGCGGCGCCCCCGTCGACCCCGCGTCGGCCCGGCGGCTGGTCGACCTGCTGCTGCGCGGCGTGGCCGTCGACTTCGACCATCTGGTGCGGATCAGCGAGCAGCCGCGCGAGGACCGCCGCCACCGGCACTGAGCGGCGCGGCCGCTGGCCGCGGTGTCGTAGAGCCGCGGCGGGAACAGGAGAGGACCTCTGAGACCGGGGAAGTGGCCTCAGAGGTCCTCGGGAGTGTGGTGCGAGGGGGACGGGACCCGTCACAGCCCGCCGGTGTAGACCAGCAGGTTCGGGGAGCCGCCGTTGACGGTCAGGACGTTCTGGGTGGCGTTGGCGCTCAGCGCGTCCGCGACCGACACGGCGTCCGCGTCGGGGTGCTCGGCCTTGTAGAGCAGGGCCGTGCCGGCCGCGTGCGGGCTCGCCATCGAGGTGCCGCTGAGGGCGACGCTGCCGCCGCCGAGCTTGGCCGAGACGATCGACGTGCCCGGCGCGAACATCGACACGCACGAGCCGGAGTTGCTGTAGCTCGCCTCGTGGTCGGTGCGGTCGGTCGCCCCGATGGTCAGCACGCGCGGCGCGCTGGCCGGGGAGACGTTGCACGCGTCGGCGCCGTCGTTGCCGGCCGCGACCACCGGCAGCACCCCGCTGTCGGACAGCGCGTCGGCCGCGTCGTTGAGCGCGGGCGAGTAGCTGCCGCCGAGGGACGCGTTGGCCACGGCCGGCTGGTGGGCGTTCTGGGCCACCCAGTCCATGCCGGCGATGATCCCGGCGAGGCTGCCCTCGCCCTGGCAGTCCAGCACGCGCACGCTGACCAGCGTCGCCTTGCGGGCGATCCCGTAGGTCGCGCCGCCGATGGTGCCGGCCACGTGGGTGCCGTGGCCCTCGCAGTCCGCGCCGTTGCGGCCGTCGCCGATCGCGTCGTAGCCCGGCACCGCGCGGCCGCCGAACTCGCTGTGGCCGTAGTCGATCCCGGTGTCCAGGACGTACGCGGTGGCGCCCTGGCCCTCGCCGATGGTGCTGAACTGGTTGTCCAGCGGCAGGTTGCGCTGGTCGATCCGGTCCAGGCCCCACGAGGCGGCGGCGGCCCGGCTGCCGCGCAGGCCCGCGCCCGGGTGCACGGTGGTGGGCGTGCGGGCGGCCGTGGTGTGGCGGGTGGTCGTGCCGCCCAGGTCGTCCGCGGTCACGGTCGCGTTCTGCTCGACCGCCGCCACCCCGGGCGTGCGGCGCACCGCGTCGAGCTGAGCGGCGGTGAACGTCGAGGCGAAGCCCGAGAAGACCTTGGTGTAGTGGAACATCGGCGCGACCCCGAACTGCTGGGCGAAGGACGACGGGTCCATGCCGTTGTCCAGGGTCACGATGTACTGGTCGGGCACCGCGTTGATCGCGCGGTGCAGGGGCGCGAGGGCGCTGCGCTCCGGCCGGGGGGTGGGGTGCGTGGTCTGGGCCGTGGCCGCAGGAAGGGCTGCCGCCGAGGCGATCAGCGTGACCGCGGCCGTGAGGCCGCGTGCGAGCATGCGCATCTGTGGTCTCCGTGGAACTCCGTAGGGGACAGCGACGACCCGCGTGAACAGGATCACGCAGGTGAGAGCCGTCCCAACGTCCGACGATCATGAGGTCCGATGATCACGACACACCGTCGGCAGCCGTCCGCGTCAGCCGATTGGCGGCGAATCCGCTCCGCGCGCGGGGCCACCCGGGGGTTCTGACGGAGCCTCAGAGGCGCGCCTGGGCCGGGCGAACGGCGACCGCCCCGCGCCGCAGGCCCGAAGGGGCCCGGCGCGGGGCGGGGGGAGCCGGGGCAATCCGGCCCGGTCGGATGCGGCTCAGCTGCCGTAGACCTGGAACTCCCAGAGCGAGTAGCCGTACTGCGTGGCCCGTGCGGTGCCGTTCATCCGCACGTAGCGGCCGCTGCCGGAGACGTTGAGTGTCTGGGTGCCCCCGGTGCCGGTGGTGGTGGAGTAGATCGTCGTCCAGTTGGTGCCGTCGTTCGACGTCTGGATCTGGTAGGCGGTGGCGTACGCCGCCTCCCAGTTGAGCACCACCTGGCTGATGGTGTGGCTCGCGCCCAGGTCGACCTGGAGCCACTGCGGGTCGGAGAACGCGCTGGACCAGCGGGTGCCGGTGTTGCCGTCCACCGCGTTCGGCGCGGTGAAGCTGCTGTTCTCGGCGGAGGAAGCGGTGGCCGTCCGGCCCTGCGACAGCAGGGTGGTGCCGCCGTTGCCGCCGCCGGAGCCCGGCGTCCCGTAGAGCGCCAACTCGTAGAGCGAGTCGCCCCATTGGGACGCCCTGCTGGTCGCGTAGACCCGCACGTAGCGTCCGGTGGCGTTCAGCGCGGTGTCCTGGATGTCCTGCGGGTTGTTGGCATTGGAGTAGACGGTCGTCCAGTTGGTGCCGTCGCTGGACGTCTGTAGCTGGTAGGCCGCTGCCGCGGCCGCCTCCCAGGTGAGCGTCGCGTGCGTGAGGTTGTAGCTCTGGCCGAGGTCGACCTGCAGCCACTGCGGGTCGGAGAAGCCGCTGGACCAGCGGGTCGTCACGTCGCCGTCGGTGGCGTTGGACGCCGGGAACGACGCGCTCTCCACCGACGAGGCCGTGGTCGGCTTGCCCTGGGCGATGTTCGTGCCGAGGCTGCCGGCCGGCGGCTTGTTGTAGACCGCGACGTAGTCGACGTTCAACTGCCCGCCGGAGACGGTGTTCGCGTTGGGACCGCCGCCGAAGGCCGCGGGGAAGCCGCCGCCGATGGCCAGGTCGAAGATGATGAAGTAGCTGTGGTCGACGGCGTTGGCCCAGGTGGTGGCGTCCACCTGGCTGGAGTTGACCGTGAAGTAGTTGGCGCCGTCGAGGTAGTAGCGGATCTGCTCGGGCGAGGTGGAGCGGTCGATCTCCACCGCGTAGGTGTGGTACCCGGTCTGGCAGCCGGAGCAGGCCCGTTCACCCGAGCCGATGCCGGTGGTCTCGTTGCACGGGCCGCCGGAGCCGACCCCGCAGTGCAGGGTGCCGAACACCGAACTGCGGCCGTTGATGTCCTCGAGGATGTCCACCTCGCCGGAGCCGGGCCAGCCGACACCGATCCGCAGCGGCGAGCCCAGCATCCAGAACGCCGGCCAGTAGCCGGCGCCGTTGGCCGTGGTCACGTCCGGCTGCTGGATGGAGGCCTGCATCCGCACGACACCGCCGGGCACCGCGCCGAACCCGTCGGCCTGCGTCTCCACGCGGCCCGACGTCCAGCCGGAGTTGGGATCGGTGCCGGAGTGCAGGGCCTTGAGGACCAGGTGGCCGTTGCCGTCCTGGTAGACGTTGGAGGTGCTGGTGGTCGTCGTCTCGATCTCGCCGGTGCCGAAACTGCTGCCGGGCCCGGCGTCGTACCGCCAGGTCCCGGTGTCCAGGCCGGTGTTGGCGGCGCCGTTGAAGTCGTCGCTCCAGGTCGTGGTGAACCCGGCCGGTGCGGCCGGCACGGCGGACGGCAGGACCGCG
>WRCZ01000513.1 GCA_009783685.1 Actinomycetes bacterium | reverse complement strand
GGACCCCCCCCCCGCGCAGCCGGCTCCTCCTTCGCCATCAGCGGCACCCACGCCCCCCTCATCCTCGAAGCGCCACCCCCCCCCGACCCCGACCCCGACACCGACAGCACCCCCGACACCGACACCACCCCCCTCCCCCACGTCCTCTCCGCCAAGACCGAGGAGGCCCTGCGCAACCAGGCCCGGCGGCTCGCCGCGCACGTCACCGCGCACCCGGAGACGGCGCCGGCCGACCTGGCCCGCTCGCTCGCCACCACCCGGACGCACTTCGTCGGGCGCGCGGCGGTCGTCGCCGCGGACCGGGACGAACTGCTCGCCGGGCTGGGCGCGTTGGCCGAGGGCGAGACGACGGCCACCGCGCTGCGGGCCGACGCCGTCGAGGGGCGGCTGGTGTTCGTGTTCCCCGGACAGGGCTCGCAGTGGCCCGGGATGGCGGACGAACTCCTCGCGTCCTCCCCGGCGTTCGCCGAGGCGGCGCAGGCGTGCGACGCGGCGCTGCGGCCGTTCCTGGACTGGTCGGTGCTGGACGTGCTGCGCGGCGGGCCGGACGCGCCGCCGCTGGACCGGGTGGACGTGGTGCAACCGGCGCTGTTCACGATGATGGTCTCGATCGCCGCCGCCTGGCGGGCGGCGGGCGCGGAGCCGGCCGCGGTGGTCGGGCACTCGCAGGGCGAGATCGCCGCCGCGTACGTCGCGGGCGCGCTCAGCCTGGAGGACGCGGCGCGGATCGTGGCGCTGCGCAGCCAGGCGTGGCTGAAGCTGGCCGGGCGCGGCGCGATGGCAGCGGTGTCGCTGGGCGCCGCCGAGGTACGGCCGCGGCTGGAGCGCTGGGGCGACCTGCTGTCGGTCGCCGCGGTGAACAGCCCCGGCACGGCCACGGTCGGCGGCGAGCCCGCCGCGCTCCGGGAGTTCGTGGACGAGCTGAAGCAGGAGGGCGTCCAGGCGCGGCTGATCCCGGGCATCGACACCGCCGGCCACACCGCGCAGGTGGACGTCTTCCACGACCATCTGCTGGAGGTCCTGGCCCCGGTGGCGCCGCGCACGGCGGCCGTGCCGTTCTACTCCACGGTCACCGGCGGCCTGTTCGACACCGCGGGCCTGGACGCCGCCTACTGGTACCGGAACATGCGCGAGCCGGTGGAGTTCGAGGCGGCCACGCGCGCGCTGATCGCCGACGGGCACGCGGTGTTCCTGGAGACCGGGCCGCACCCGATGCTGGCGACGTCGCTGCAGGAGACCGCGGCGGACGCGGGCGGGGCGTTCGGCGTCCTGCACACGCTGCGCCGCGAACACGGCGGCCGGGCCCGGATGGCGGCGTCGCTGGCCGATCTGCACCTGCACGGTGTCCCGCTGGACTGGCAGGCGCTGCTCGGCGAGGGCCGCACGGTGGCCCTGCCGACGTACGGCTTCCAGGCCCAGCGGTTGTGGCTGGACACGCCGGCCGCCGCGGACGCGGGCGCGGCGGGGCTGGCGCCGGCCGGCCATCCGCTGCTCGGCGGGATCGTCGAACTCCCCGACGGCCAGGGGTACGTGTTCACCGGCAGCCTGTCGCTCCAGTCGCATCCGTGGCTGGCGGGGCACGCCGTGCTGGAGCAGGTGCTGCTGCCGGGGACCGCGTTCGTGGACGTCCTGCTGCACGCGGGCGCGCACGCCGGGTGCGGGCGCATCGGCGAACTCACCTTGCAGGCACCGCTGATCCTGCCCCCGCAGGGGTCGGTGCAGGTGCAGGTGACGGTCGGTGCGGCGGACGGCGACGGACGGCGCGGCTGCACCGTCCACTCGCGGTCCGCGGACGCGGAGCCGGGCACGCCGTGGCTGGCGCACGCCTCGGCCGTGCTGGAGCCCGAACAGGCCGGTGACGCCTTCGACCTGGCGGCCTGGCCGCCGCCGGGCGCGACTCCGCTGCCGCACGAGGACCTGTACGACCGGCTGGCGGGCATCGGCATGGCGTACGCGGCGCCGTTCCGCGGGCTGCGTGCGGCATGGCGGGACGCGCGGGCGGTGTACGCCGAGGTGGTCCTGGACGAGCCCGCGGACCCGGCGGGTTACGGCGTGCACCCGGCGCTGCTGGACGCGGCGCTGCATTCGATCGGCCTGGACGCGGACGGTGGCGACGGCGGATACGTCGCCGGCGGCGTGCAGTTGCCGTTCGTGTGGAACGACGTCGCCCTGCACGCGACCGGCTCGTCCCGGCTGCGGGTGCGGTTGACCCGCACCGGCCAGGACACGGTGGCGCTCGCCGTGGCGGACACGACGGGCAAGCCGGTGGCGTCGATCGGGTCGCTGACCACGCGCCCGCTGAGCACCGACCTGCTGTCCGCCGCGCGCACCGAGCACCAGAGCGCGCTGTTCCACCTCGACTGGACGCCGGTGACCGCACCCGCGGCCGCCAAGGCCGCGGCTCCGGAGGGCCCGGTGGCCGTCCTCGGCGACCTCGCCACGTTCGCGGGAACCGCCGGCCGGCCTGCGGACGGAGCGCCGAACGGGGCCGCGGGCAGCGCACCGGGCGGGGTCGCGCTCGCGGACCGGCCGGGGCCCTTCGCGGCGGCGGTCGCCGCCGTGGATCCGGCACCTGCCGCCTACCCGGACCTGGCCGCGCTGGCCGCAGCCGTCGAGGCGGGCGCGCCGGTTCCCCGTACCGTGCTCGTCGCCGCGCCCTCCGGCCACCCGCGGACCGCGGCGTCCGGCTCCGGCGCCGTCCCCGGGTCCCGTTCCCGCGGCGAGCCGGCGCGCGCGACCCGCGCCGCCCTGGACGCGACGCTCGCCCTCGTCCAGCAGTGGCTGGCCGACGACCGGTTCGCCGGCAGCCGCCTCGCCGTGCTCACCGGCCGGGCGGTCGCGGTGACCGACCAGGAACAGGACCGGGACCTCGCGCAGGCCGCGGTGTGGGGTCTGGTGCGCACCGCGCAGTCGGAGAACCCGGACCGGCTGGTGCTGCTCGACCTCGACGACCGGCCGGCGTCCGCCGGAGCGGTGCCCGCCGCGCTCGCCGGGGAGGAGCCGCAGGTCGCGGTGCGCGACGGCGTCCCGTACGCGCCGCGGCTGTCCCGCCCCCGGCCCGGGCAGGCGCTCGTACTGCCGCAGGACCCCGGCTGGCGCCTCGACGTGGCGGAGCCGGGCAGCCCCGAGTCGCTGTCCCCCGTGGACAACCCGGCGGCGCGGCAGCCGCTGGCGCCCGGGGAGATACGGATCTCGGTGCGCGCCGCGGGCCTGAACTTCCGCGACGCCCTGGTCGCGCTGGGCATGGTCCCGGGCCAGGACGTGATGGGCAGCGAGGCCGCGGGCGTCGTCGTGGAGACCGCCCCGGACGTCACCGGCGTCGCCGTCGGCGACCGCGTGACGGGGCTGTTCGCGGGCGCCCTGGCCCCGCTGGCGGTGGCCGACCACCGGATGGTCGTCCCGGTCCCCGCCGGCTGGGACTGGCCGCAGGCCGCCGCCACGCCGGTGGCCTTCCTCACCGCGTACTACGGCCTCAAGCACCTCGCGGGGGTGCGGCCCGGGCAGCGGGTGCTGGTGCACACCGCGACCGGCGGCGTGGGCATGGCCGCGGTGCAACTCGCCCGGCACCTGGGTGCCGAGGTCTTCACCACGGCGAGCACCGCCAAGCATCCGGTGCTGCGCGCCGACGGTTTCGACGACGCGCACATCGCCGACTCCCGGACGCTGGACTTCGCCGACGCGATCCTCGCGGCGACCGGCGGCGAGGGCGTGGACGTGGTGCTCAACTCCCTGGCGCACGAGTTCGTGGACGCCTCGCTGCGGTTGCTGCCGCGCGGCGGCGACTTCCTGGAGATGGGCAAGACCGACCGGCGCGACCCGGAGGAGGTGGCGGCCGCCCACCCGGGCGTGCGCTACCGGACGTTCAACCTGGACTCCGACGGGCCCGAGTCGGTGCAGGTCATGCTGGCCGAGCTGGCGGAGCTGTTCGCGAGCGGCGCGCTGCGCCCGCTGCCCTGCACCGCCTGGGACGTGCGCACGGCCGCCGAGGCGGTCCGCTTCCTCAGCCAGGCCCGGCACACCGGCAAGCTCGCGCTCACCTTCCCGCGCCCGCCGGACCCCGACGGCACCGCGCTGATCACCGGCGGCACCGGCACGCTGGGCGGGCTGACGGCCCGGCACCTCGTCACCGAACACGGCATCCGGCACCTGATCCTGACGAGCCGTCAGGGTGCTGCCGCGGAGGGCGCGCGGGAACTGCGCGACGAACTGGCCGCGCTGGGCGCCGAGGTGACGCTGGCGGCCTGCGACGCTGCCGACCGCGAGGCGCTGGCCGAGCTGCTCGCCACCGTGCCGGCGGCGCATCCGCTGACCGTGGTGGTGCACGCGGCCGCCGTGCTCGACGACGCGATCGTGCCGGCGCTGACCCCGCAGCGGGTGGACACCGTGCTGCGGCCCAAGATCGACGCGGC
>WRCZ01000512.1 GCA_009783685.1 Actinomycetes bacterium | reverse complement strand
GCCGTTGTCCTCCACGGTCAGCGCCAGCGTCTCGATCTCCGCGGCGGTCGAGATCAGCCCCATCTGGTCGCGCATCCACTGCACCAGCGAACCGGTGACGGCGATGGACCCTTCCAGGGCGTAGACCGGGGCGTCCTCGCCGATCCGGTAGCCGACGGTGGTGATCAGGCCGTTGTAGGAGTTGACCGGCGTGTCGCCGGTGTTCATCAGCATGAAGGTGCCGGTGCCGTAGGTGGACTTGGCCTCGCCCTTGGCGAAGCACGTCTGGCCGAACAGCGCGGCCTGCTGGTCGCCGAGCGCGGAGGCCACCGGGACGTCCGCGAGGCCGCCGACGCTGGTGGTGCCGTACACCTCGGAGGAGGAGCGGATCTCCGGCAGCACCGCGGCGGGCACGCCGATCGAGGCGAGGATCTTCTCGTCCCAGTTCAGGGTGTGCAGGTTCATCAGCAGGGTGCGCGAGGCGTTGGTGACGTCGGTGACGTGCACCCCGCCGTCGACGCCGCCGGTCAGGTTCCAGATGACCCAGGAGTCCATGGTGCCGAAGAGGATGTCGCCGGCCTCGGCGCGCTCCCGCAGGCCCTCGACGTTGTCCAGCAGCCAGCGGATCTTGGGCCCCGCGAAGTACGACGCCAGCGGCAGGCCGGTCTCGCGGCGGAAGCGGTCCTGGCCGACGTTGCGGCCCAGCTCGCGGCAGAGCGCGTCGGTGCGGGTGTCCTGCCAGACCAGCGCGTTGTGCACCGGCTCACCGGTGTGCCGGTCCCACAGCAGCGTCGTCTCGCGCTGGTTGGTGATGCCGATCGCCTTGACGTCGGCCGGGGTGAAGCCGGGGATGTCCTGGGCGGCCTTGCCGATCGCGCCGGCCACCACTTCCTGGACGTTCGTCCAGATCTCGGCCGCGTCGTGTTCCACCCAGCCCGGCTTGGGGAAGATCTGCTCGTGTTCCTTCTGGTCGACGGCCACGATCCGGCCGTCGCGGTCGAACACGATGCAGCGGCTGGACGTGGTGCCCTGGTCGATGGCGGCGATGAACGGGCCGCTGCCGTGCGAGCTGGTGGGGGTCGGGATGCTGTCGGTCACGGGGTGCTCCTCGGAAGTCTGCGGGTCCGGGCGGGTGCGGGGTGCCGGTGCGGCGGGGCCGGGTCGCGGGGACGGGCGCGACCGGGCACGGCCGGGCGGCTCAGGTGAAGCACAGCCGGTACAGTCCGCCGGCGATCGCGGCGCCGGCCAGCGGGCCGACCACGGGTATCCAGGCGTAGCCCCAGTCGGAGCCGCCCTTGTTCGGCAGCGGCAGCAGGCTGTGCACGATGCGCGGGCCGAGGTCGCGCGCCGGGTTGATCGCGTAGCCGGTGGGCCCGCCCAGCGACAGGCCGATGCCGACCACCAGCAGCGCGGTCAGCAGGATGCCCAGGCCGTTGAGGGCCAGGCCGTTCGTCATGCCCTGGGTGAGGATGAACAGCACCAGCACGGCGGTCGCGATGATCTCGGTGAGCAGGTTCTGCACGGTGTTGCGGATCTCCGGGCCGGTGGAGAAGACGCCCAGCACCGGGCCGCCGGGCAGCGAGCCGTCGCCGGTGGACGGGCCGGCCGGGTCGGCGCCGTGCCCGGCGAGCACCTCGGAGTCCGTCAGGTGGGCCGTGAACTGGCCCATGTACACCACCCACACCAGGAACGCGCCGATCAGCGCGCCGGCGAACTGCCCGATCAGGTAGAAGGGCACGTGGCTCCACTGGCCGGTCTTGATCGCGATCCCCAGGGTGACCGCCGGGTTGAGCTGGCCGCCGGAGTAGCCGTTGGCGATGTAGGCGCCGCCGAGCACGCCGAATCCCCAGCCGAAGGTGATCGCGACCCAGCCCGCGTCTCTCGCCTTGGATTTCTTGAGGGTCACGGCGGCGCAGACGCCACCGCCCAGCAGGATGAGTACGGCGGTGCCGAAGAGCTCGCCGATGACGATGTGGCCGTTGGACACTGCGACTCCCTTGTCTTAGTCCAGATGGCGGCGACTCGGGTCCCGTCCGATGTTCGACATTGTCGACCGCTGGGCGAGAGTTTTGCCCCCTGGTGGGGTGGGGTCAAGAGGGGTGTGACCGAGAACTCCGGCGGGCGGGTCCCGATCCGGGGGGCCGGGCGCCGGCGGGGCGCGCGGCGGGAGCATCAGAACCTGCCCGCCCCCAGGTCCCGGGAGACCGCTCTGGCGCAGTCCCGCACCGCCGCCACCAGCCGCGATCTGACGCCGTCGGCGTCGCAGACCCGTTCCACCGCGCCGGTGACGCCCACCGCGCCCACCGGCATCCGCCGCCGGTCGTACACCGGTGCCGCCACCGAGGCCACGCCGTCCCAGGTCTCCTCCAGGTCCGCGCCCCAGCCCCGGGCGCGCACCAGCGCCAGCTCCTGCTCGAAGGCGGCCGCGTCGGTGAGCGTGCGGGCGGTCAGCGCGGTCATCTCGGCCTCGGCCGCCTCGCTGTGCGCCACCGGGTCGAAGGCCGAGAGCACCTTGCCCAGTGCCGTGCAGTGCAGCGGCTGCATCGCCCCGACCTCCAGCACCTGGCGGCTGTCGTCGGGCCGGAAGACGTGGTGCACGATCAGCACGCCCTGCTGGTGCAGCACCCCGAGGTACGCCGCCTCGCCGCTGGACCTGGCCAGGTCGTCGGTCCACACCAGGGCGCGGGCCCGCAGCTCGTGGACGTCCAGATAGCTGTTGCCGAGCCGCAGCAGCTCGGCGCCGAGCTGGTACTTGCCCGACACCTGGTCCTGCTCCACGAAGCCCTCCTGCTGGAGGGTGCGCAGGATGCCGTGGGTGGTCCCCTTGGCCAGGCCGAGCGAGGACGCCACGTCGGACAGCCCGAGCCGCCGCTCGCCCCCGGCCAGCAGGCGCAGGATCGCGGCGGCACGCTCCAGGGACTGGATGGGACCTGGCATCGCTCGCCCTCCCGAGAAGGTCCGTGGACGGCGGGCGCGGCGTCCTGCGCCGTGCCCCCGGTCGACATTGTCGACCCACATCATCGCAGAGCCGAGTCTGGCACCACCCGTCCGCCCCTCGGAATCCCTCGAAGCCCTGCGGGATCGCCAGCTACCCTGGCCAGGTGCGCCCTCCTCGGCGGGCGGCCCCGGACGGGGCCACCGGCGGGGCGGACCGCATAGCCGACAGCCGTCGCACTCCAGGGAGCATCCCCATGGCCTCGCCGTCCCGTCCCTCCTCCACGCCTGCCGCCAGCAACGCCCGAGCGGCCGAGCTGCGCACCGCGCTCGCCACCCGCGTCGTCGTCGCCGACGGCGCGATGGGCACCATGCTCCAGGCGCAGGAGCCCACTCTGGACGACTTCCAGCAGCTCGAAGGCTGCAACGAGATCCTCAACGTCACCCGGCCCGACATCGTGCGCTCGGTCCACGAGGCGTACTTCGCGGTCGGCGTGGACTGCGTCGAGACCAACACCTTCGGCGCCAACCACAGCGCCATGGGCGAGTACGACATCCCCGAGCGGATCCACGAGCTGGCCGAGGCCGGCGCCCGGCTGGCCCGCGAGGTCGCCGACGACTTCGCCGCCGACGGCCGGCCGCGCTGGGTGCTCGGCTCGATGGGCCCCGGCACCAAGCTGCCGACCCTCGGCCACGCCCCCTACGCGGTGCTGCGCGACGGCTACCAGGCCAACGCGGCCGGGCTGATCGAGGGCGGCGCCGACGCGCTGATCATCGAGACCACCCAGGACCTGCTGCAGACCAAGGCAGCCGTGATCGGCGCCCGCACCGCCATGGCCGCCGCCGGCGTGGACCTGCCGGTGATCTGCTCGGTCACCGTCGAGACCACCGGCACGATGCTGCTGGGCTCCGAGATCGGCGCCGCGCTGACCGCGCTGGAGCCGCTCGGCATCGACCTGATCGGCATGAACTGCGCGACCGGCCCCGCCGAGATGAGCGAGCACCTGCGCTACCTGGCCCGGCACTCGCGCATCCCGCTGACCTGCATGCCCAACGCCGGCCTGCCGGTGCTCACCAAGGACGGCGCCCACTACCCGCTCACCCCGGACGAGCTGGCCGACGCCCACGAGATGTTCGCCCGCGAGTACGGCCTGTCGCTGGTCGGCGGCTGCTGCGGCACCACGCCCGAGCACCTGCGCCGGCTGGTGGAGCGGGTCGGCGGCCAGGAGCTGCACCCGCGCAACCCCCGCCCCGAGCCCGGCGCCGCCTCCCTCTACCAGACCGTGCCGTTCCGGCAGGACACCTCGTACCTCGCGATCGGCGAGCGCACCAACGCCAACGGCTCCCGCAAGTTCCGCGACGCGATGTTGGAGGGCCGCTGGGAGGACTGCGTGGAGATGGCCCGCGACCAGATCCGCGAGGGCGCCCACCTGCTCGACCTGTGCGTGGACTACGTCGGCCGGGACGGCGTCGCCGACATGGCCGAGATCGCCGGGCG
>WRCZ01000511.1 GCA_009783685.1 Actinomycetes bacterium | reverse complement strand
CGGACCAGGACGTGTTCACCGTCGCGGAGATGGTCGAGCGGTTCGACATCACCGGCGTCAACGCCAACCCGGCCCGCTTCGACCTGAAGAAGGCCGAGGCGATCAACGCCGACCACATCCGGCGGCTGGACCCGAAGGCGTTCGCCGACGCCTGCCGGCCGTGGCTGCAGGCCCCGCACGCCCCGTGGCGGGCCGAGGAGTTCGACGAGGCGGCGTGGCAGGCGATCGCCCCGCACGCGCAGACCCGGCTCACCGTGCTCTCCGACATCACCGCCAACGTCGACTTCCTCTTCCTGCCCGAGCCGGTGCAGGACGAGGCGTCGTGGGCCAAGGCGATGAAGGAGGGCTCGGCGGACCTGCTGCGCACCGCGCGGGAGAAGCTCGACGCCGCCGACTGGACCTCCCCGGAGTCGCTGAAGGAGGCCGTGCTGGCCGCGGGCGAGGCGCACGGCCTCAAGCTCGGCAAGGCCCAGGCCCCGGTGCGGGTCGCCGTCACCGGGCGCACCGTCGGCCTGCCGCTCTTCGAGTCGCTCCAGGTCCTCGGCCGTGACCGCACCCTGGCCAGGATCGACGCCGCGCTCGCGAGGCTGGCGGACTAGCCTGGCGGTCATGGCGATCCGCGCGGTGCTCTGGGACATCGACGACACCCTGTTCGACTACGGCGCCGCCGACCGGATCGGCATGCGCAACCATCTGGACCACGAGGGCCTGCCCGACAGCTGCACCGGCGTCGAGCAGGCCCTCGGGCTGTGGGCCGAGCTGACCGAGCGGCACTGGGCCCGGTTCGCGGCCGGCGAATGCGACTTCCAGGGCCAGCGCAGGGACCGCGTACGGGACTTCCTGAGCCGGCCGCTGAGCGACGAGGAGGCGGACGCCTGGTTCGGGCGCCACGTCGTCCACTACGAGGCCGCCTGGTCGCTGTTCCCGGACACCGTGCCGGTGCTGGACGTGCTCGCGGGGGAGTACCGGCACGCGGTGCTCTCCAACTCCGCCTTCGACCACCAGGACCGCAAGCTGCGGGTGCTCGGCGTACGGGACCGCTTCGAGGTGCTGCTGTGCGCGGCCGAACTCGGCGTGTCCAAGCCGGAGGCGGCGGCCTTCCACGCCGCCTGCCGGGCGCTGGACCTCCCGCCGCACGAGGTCGCGTACGTCGGCAACGAGCCGGACATCGACGCCCGCGGAGCGGCCGACGCGGGGCTGTTCGGCATCTGGCTGGACCGCCGCGGCAGCGGCGACCGGCCCGACCTCACGCGCATCACCGGTCTCGCGGAACTGCCCGCCGTCCTGCGTGGGGATACTCGTTTTGGAGCGGTGTCCAGCATCGGGTAATGTTCTTCCTGCGCCGCCGGAGAGGGCCGAAAAGCCCGGGCCGGAGCGCACGCCGAACGAAGCCCCCCACGGGGGGTTGAGTTTTGGTGGGGTATGGTGTAATTGGCAGCACGACTGATTCTGGTTCAGTTAGTCTAGGTTCGAGTCCTGGTACCCCAGCAGCACTTCGCAAGTGCGCGCCCCCGTTGTGTAGCGGCCTAGCACGCTGCCCTCTCAAGGCAGTAGCGCCGGTTCGAATCCGGTCGGGGGTACTGATCCTTTCGTTCCGTCCCCTCCGGGTCGCACCCGGTCGGGACGAGGTGAGGATCGCCAAGGGCCCCCGTTGTGTAGCGGCCTAGCACGCTGCCCTCTCAAGGCAGTAGCGCCGGTTCGAATCCGGTCGGGGGTACGCATCAGGAAAAGCCCGTCGCTGACAGCGGCGGGCTTTCGCCGTCTCCCGTCAGCTCAGGCCGAACCGGCGGGCCGATTCCTCCTCCTGGGCCAGTCGCCGCAGGCAGAGCAGCACCGGCTCGAAGAGCACCGCCGCGGCGACCGCGGCCTCCACCTTCTCGGCCGGCGTCGGCACGTCCTCCAGCCGGTCCAGGTCGAGCTCCGCCAGCCGGCCGAGCCCCTGCGCGTACGGCAGCAGGGCCTCCGCGTCCATCGGGTAGCCCAGGTGCGTCAGGCGGACCAGCGTCGCGGTCAGGACGCGGTGGTTGGGGGAGAGGGCGCCCAGCTCGCGTGCGGTGGCCCAGCCGAGCAGTTCCAGCAGCCGGTCCACCTCCGCGCGGGCCACGGCCGTCTGGGGGTCCTCCTCGTCCGGCTCCGGCTCGTGCGGCAGCTCCCACAGGGCGGCGCCCAGCCGGATGGTCTGCCCGAGCGAGTCGTCGTCGACGTACGCGAGCACCTGGCGGGCGGTTGCCACCGGCACCCGGCCGATCTGGATCAGCGCCCGGACCAGCCGCAGCCGGCGCAGGTGCGCGTCGTCGTAGTCGGCCTGGGTGGCGCTGATCCGGCGGCCGGCGGGCAGCAGGCCCTCGCGCAGGTAGTACTTGATCGTGGCCGTCGAGACCCCGCTGCGCTCGCTCAGCTCCGCCAGCCGCATAACCCTCGCACCTTCCCCTTGCGCCTCCAATTGGAGAGTGGCACTATCCAATCATGGGCGAGGGGATAGCGTCGCTATCCAAGAAGGGGGAACGCCATGTCGCGCAGGCCGGCACCCGAGCACACGACCGCGGACGCCGAGGGTGAGGTGGTCGTGTTCCTGATCGGGATGCGGATCAACCGCCTGTGGGCGCTGCACCGGTGGCTGCCGGTCTTCATCGCGATGCCGCGGATGCTGCGCGAACTGGGCCGCGACAAGGACGGCGGACTGCTGTCCCACGTGCTGCTCACCGGGTCGCCCCGGACCTACTACGTGGTGCAGTACTGGGAGTCCAAGGACAAGCTCTACGCCTACGCGGCGGACCGGGACAAGCTGCACCGCCCGGCCTGGGCGGCCTTCAACCGGCGGGCCAGGAACGGCGGTCGGGCGGTCGGCGTCTGGCACGAGACCTACGTGGTCCCGGCCGGCGGCTACGAGGCGATCTACTACGGCATGCCGCCGTTCGGCCTGGCCGCGGCGCACGGCGTGGCGCCGCTCGCCACGCGCGGCGGGACCGGGCGCGAGCGGCTGTCCTACGGCGTCCCGCGGGCTCAGGCGGAGGCACCGCGGCGGGAGGCGCCGTCGCAGGCGCCGGCGGCATCGGAGCCGGGGGTGGAGGAGGGGGTGCCGGCGGGGGCGGAGTAGTCCGCCCCCGCCGGCGACGCCCGGCGCGCGGCGGCGGCTCAGCCGCTGCGGCGCAGCGCCTCGCTCAGCCGGGCGGCGGCGTCCACGACCGCCTGCGCGTGCATCCGGCCCGGGTGCCGGGTCAGCCGCTCGATCGGTCCTGAGACGGAGACGGCGGCGACCACGCGGTTGGACGGGCCGCGCACCGGCGCGGACACCGAGGCGACACCCGGCTCGCGCTCGCCGATGGACTGGGACCAGCCGCGCCGCCGCACGCCCGACAGCGCGGTCGCGGTGAACCGCGCCCCCTGGAGTCCGCGGTGCAGCCGCTCCGGCTCCTCCCAGGCCATCAGCACCTGGGCGGCGGAGCCCGCCTTCATCGGGAGCGTGGAGCCGACCGGCACGGTGTCCCGAAGTCCGGACAGCCGTTCCGCGGCGGCCACGCAGATGCGCATGTCGCCCTGGCGCCGGTAGAGCTGCGCGCTCTCCCCGGTGATGTCCCGCAGGTGGGTCAGCACCGGCCCGGCGGTGGCCAGCAGCCGGTCCTCGCCGGCGGCCGCCGCCAGCTCGGCCAGGCGCGGGCCCAGGATGAAGCGGCCCTGCATGTCCCGGGCGACCATGCGATGGTGTTCGAGGGCCACCGCGAGGCGGTGTGCCGTGGGGCGGGCGAGGCCCGTGGCGCCCACGAGCCCGGCCAGGGTGGCCGGGCCGGACTCCAGCGCGCTGAGCACCAGAGCCGCCTTGTCGAGAACGCCGACGCCGCTAGAGTTGTCCATGCAACGATACTCGCGTCTCAGAGTATGAAACGCAAGTTCAATTTTCCGGAGAACGCGTCAGGCTGGGTGTTCAGCGCAGTCACTGCGCAGCACACACACCGAGCAGCCCGCGAGGGCGCGGGCCGGAGGGACAGCGATGGGTAGGACACTCGCGGAGAAAGTCTGGGACGACCATGTCGTCCGCCGCGCCGAAGGCGAGCCCGATCTGCTCTTCATCGATCTTCACCTGCTCCACGAGGTGACCAGCCCCCAGGCGTTCGACGGGCTGCGGATGAACGGCCGGACGGTCCGCCGCACCGACCTCACCATCGCCACCGAGGACCACAACACCCCCACCCTCGACATCGACAAGCCGATCGCCGACCCGGTCTCGCGCACCCAGCTGGAGACGCTGCGCAAGAACTGCGCGGAGTTCGGCGTGCGGCTGCACCCGCTGGGCGATGTCGAGCAGGGCGTCGTCCATGTGGTGGGACCGCAGCTGGGACTGACCCAGCCCGGCACCACCGTGGTCTGCGGCGACTCGCACACCTCCACCCACGGCGCCTTCGGCGCGCTGGCGTTCGGCATCGGCACCTCGCAGGTCGAGCACGT
>WRCZ01000510.1 GCA_009783685.1 Actinomycetes bacterium | reverse complement strand
TGCGCGGCCACGGGCTGCCGGAGATCGCGGCCGTGCTGGCCGGGAAGCTCGGCGCGGACCGGATCGGCATCTACGGCGAGGTGTACGGCAGCGGCGTGCAGGATCTCGCATACGGCGTCGACGCCGGCCGCGAACTGCCCGGGTTCGCCGCGTTCGACGTGTGCGCCGACCTCGGGGGCCGGCTGCGCTGGATCGACCCCGCCGGCCTGCCCGTCGGCGAACTCCCCCTCGTCCCGAGGCTGTTCGAAGGGCCCTTCGACCTGGACACCGTCCTGGAGCTGGCGAAGGGCCGCGAGACCGTCACCGGCCGCGGCGAGCACATCCGCGAGGGCGTGGTCGTCCGCACCGCCGCCGACGCCTACAGCCCGGTACTCGGCGGCCGGGCCATCGCCAAGGTCGTCAGCGACGCCTACCTGACCCGCAGGGGCGGCACCGAGTACGAGTGAGCCGGGCCGCCGCCTGCCCTCATCGGACCGGGCCCGGATGCCGCCGTCCCGCCACGAAACGGGACGGCGGGGCATCCGGGCCCGGGACTCGGGTCACGCCGGCGGGGTGGCGCGCGGGGTGGCGGACGTGAGGCGGGCTTCCAGGGCGGCCTTCGCGGCGGGCCACTCCCCGGCCAGCATCGAGAAGAAGACGCTGTCGCGCCACGTCGTGCCGTCCGAGCGGAGGCGATGGCGGCGCCACACCCCCTCGCGGACCGCGCCCAGCCGGCTGATGGCCTGCTGGGAACGGGTGTTGAGGTGGTCGGTCTTCCAGCAGATCCGGCCCATGCCCAGCTCCTCGAAGGCGTGGGTCATCAGCAGCAGCTTCGACTCGGCGTTGACGGCGGTGCCCCAGTGGGCGCGGCCGTACCAGGTCCAGCCGATCTCCAGGCGCTCGTCGACGGTGCTCACGTCGTGGTACGTGGTCCAGCCGACCGCCCGGCCGCCGGCCTTCTCCACCACCGCGAAGGCCAGGCCGCCCGAGTCCCGCGCGGACGCGACGACCCGGCCGGCGATCGCCCGCAGCTCCTCCTCGCTGTGCGGCGTCTCGGTGGGCATCCAGCGCCACACCTCGTCGTCACCACCTCCCGCGGCGAACAGCTCCGCGGCGTGGGCGGCGGGATCGAGCGGTTCGAGGCGGACGAAACGGCCGTCCAGCACGGCGGGCGCGGGGCTCTTGGCAACCATGCGGGCACCGTATGCGGCCCGGACCCTGCCTGGTCAACGCCTTTTCACTCCGTGGATGGCATGACCCGCCGCGCGTGGGGTACGCGCGGAGTTCAGTCACCCCCGTACACCGTGCGAACCCGACGCCCGGCGGAGCAGCCGGCCGGCGAGAGGAGACCCAGCGATGACCGACATCACCCCCGGCGCCAACCCCGACGGCGCCCTGCCGCCCGCCCAGCGCGCGCTGCACGAGATCGCGCACGGCAGCGAGAACGTCGTGGCCCTCAGCACCCTCGCGGTCAGCGAGGTGCTGCTGCCGGTCCCCGGCGTCGACGAGTACCCGGACGGCGCGGGCGGCGCGGAGCTGCCCCGCGAGATCCAGCTGCCCGTGTACGAGCAGGACGACGGCCGGCAGCTCGTCCCGGTCTTCACCTCCGAGTCGCGGATGGCCGAGGCGCTGCCCGCCACCCGCCGCTACCGGCTGATCCAGCTGGCCGCGCTGAGCGGGGCCTGGCCCTCCGACGAGCTGATCCTGTCGATCGACACCGGCAGCGACGACGCGCTGAGCATCTCCGGCGAGGGCGTGCGGGCGCTGGCCGGTCTCGTCGGCGGGAACTGACCCGCCCGGCGAGGACCGGCCGCTCCGGCCGGAGCACCCGCTCCGGCCGGTTCCGGCTGTTCAGGCCCGGTAGACCCGCAGCCCGCCGGGCACCTTGTCGAGCAGCAGCTCGGCAGGCGCGGGTGCCACCTCGCCGTCGCAGGCGAGGCGCACGCCCGGGCCTGCGGCCGTCGCGACGACGGCCAGGGCGGCGGCGACCGCGCCCCCGCCCGTACTGCCCGCACGGCCCGAGGCTCCCGCGCCGCCCGAGGTTCCGGTGCCGTGGGCGGCCCCCGCACCGCCGGCGCCGCCCACGTCCGGGACCCGGATCCGCAGCCGCCGCACCGTCGCCTCGGTGTAGATCGGCGACGACGTCAGCACGCCCGTCAGCGCCGCGGCCACCAGCCGGGTCCTGGCGAACCGGCCGCCGTCGACGATCCGCACGTCCAGCAGCCCGTCGGTCAGGTCGCGGCGGCGCACCGGAGCCAGTCCCCAGCTCGAGTAGCGGCAGTTGCCGGCGAACAGCAGCCACACCGAGCGGGCCCGGCCGTTCACCTCGACGTCGACCGGTTCGCAGGTGCGCAGCACGTGCACGGCCGCCAGCACGCTCGCCGGCCAGCTGCCGACCCGGCGCGACCAGCGCTCCCGCACCCGGACCAGATCCGGGTACGAGCCGATGCTGAAGGTGTTCAGGAACGGCGAACGGCCCGAGGGATCCGTCCGCCGCGCCACGTCCACCCGCGCGCCGCTGCCCGCGAGCACGGCCGCCGCGGTCGCCTCCACCGTCTCCAGGCCCAGGTCCAGCGCGAAGTGGTTGCGGCTGCCGCCGGGGAAGACCGCGAGCGGCAGGCCGTGCCGCAGGGCGGCACCGGCCGCCTGCGCCACGGTGCCGTCGCCCCCGCACACGCCGAGGGCGCCCCCGGCGGCCGCCGCGGCACCGGCCGCGGTCTCCAGCAGGTCGAGGAGGTCGTCGTCCTCGGTGCGCTCGATGACGACGGCCTCCGGCAGGGCCGCCCGGACCCGGTCCGCGGCCGGCGTCAGCAGCGGCGGCGGGCCCGAGGCGGTGTTGACCACGACGTGCAGCCCGCGCCCCCCGGCGAGCGCGGGCACCGGCACCGCGTGGCCGGACTGCGGGCGCGGCCGGGCCGGCGGCCGCAGCGTGCGCACGACCAGGGCGGCACCCGCTCCCAAGGCGCAGCCGGCCAGCACGTCGCCGGGGTAGTGCACGCCGGTGTACACGCGGGAGAACGCCACGCTCGCCGCGACGGGGGCGAGCACCGTTCCCCAGGCGGGGGACTCCATCGCCGCGCCCGCCGTGAACGCGGCCGCCGACGCGGCGTGCCCCGAGGGGAACGACGAGGTCAGCGGTTGCCGGTGCAGGCGCCGGATCACCGGGACCGCGTCCAGCAGCGGACGGGCCCGGCCCACCGCGCCCTTGCCCACGGTGTTGACCGCCAGCGAGGCCACGGCCAGCGAGCCGAGGCCGCGCACCGCGGCACGCCGCCCCTCGCGGCCGCCGAGTGCCGCCATCGTGCCCGCGGCCGCCAGCCACAGCCGGCCGTGGTTCGCCGCCCTGCTCAGCCGCGGCAGCACCGGCTCCGCGCCCGGCCAGTGCCGCCCGGCGACCTGCGCGAACAGGGCGCGGTCCCACTGCCTCCAGGCCTGTGCGGCCCGCATCGGTTGCGTCATGCGCCTCGGATACCCCCGGCCTGGCGCCGCACGCTCGGCGGTACGCTCACCTGCGTGAACGCACTCCAGGAACGGTGGCCGGAGCCCGAACTCGTCATCTTCGACTGCGACGGCGTGCTCGTCGACAGCGAGAAGATCGCGGTGCGGATCGACGTGGCGATGCTCGCCGACCTCGGCTGGCCGATGGCCGAGGAGGAGGTCGTCGAGCGCTTCGTCGGACGGTCGTACGCCGACATGGGACGCGACATCGCCGAGCACCTGGGCCGGCCGCTGCCCGAGGGCTGGAACGAGCCCTACCGGCAGCTGTACCGCGAGGCGTTCGACCGCGAACTGACGCCGGTGGACGGGATCGTGGAGGCGCTGGACGCGCTCACCCTGCCGTCGTGCGTGGCCTCCAGCACCTCGCACGGCGGGCTGCGGCACACGCTCGGGCTGACCGGGCTGTACGAGCGGTTCGCCGGCCGGATCTTCAGCGCGACCGAGGTGGCGCGGGGCAAGCCGGCGCCCGACCTGTTCCTGCACGCGGCGCGGACCCTGGGCGTGGAGCCGCGGCGGTGCGTGGTGGTGGAGGACAGCCGGTACGGGGTTGAGGCGGCGCGGGCCGCGGGGATGCGGGCGTTCGGGTACTGCGGGGGGTTGACGCGGGGGGAGTGGCTGGCCGGGGCGGACACGGTCGTCTTCGACGACATGCGCGAGCTTGTCGGGCTCATTCGGGGGTAGGTCGCTTTCCGCTTTCCGCGGGGGGTGGGCCGTCCTCGGCGTGGCCGTTTGCGCGGGGCCGCGGGCCCGCCTCCCGCGGGGGGTTCGCCGCCGTTGGCGGCTGCCGGTCCGCGCCGGGGTGCGCGTTCCGCTTCCGCGGGGGTGCCGCGTCTTTGGCGGCGGCCCGCCCGTGCGGGGTGCGCGCGCCTGCGGCGCGCTGGTGTTCCCACCCGCACCACCCGTGCGGGTTTCGTCGTTGGGTGCGGGTGGCCCCTGCGGGGGTGCCTCGCCGTTGGCGGCTGCCGGGTCGTGCGGG
>WRCZ01000509.1 GCA_009783685.1 Actinomycetes bacterium | reverse complement strand
TCAAGGCGGTCAGGAGCGCGGCCAGTTCGGTGAGGGCCACCGGTCCGATGACCGTCGTGGCGATCGTCGCCGCATGTGACCGCGAGCCCCGCCGACCGTCCGAGGCGGAGCCGCCGGCCGCACCCGGCGTTGGTGCGGCGGGCGACCGGCCGGACTGGTCAGCGCCTTGCGGCCCGGCGGCGGCCGCGCACCACGGCTCTGAGCACCAGCAGCGCGACCACTACGCCAGCGCCGAGCAGTGCCCAGCGCCGCACCGGCGTGCCGTCGCCGGCCGGGGCGGTGCCGCCCGCCGCGGTGGTGTCCGTGCCGGTCCGCCCGGCCTTCCCCTGCTTCCCGGACGCACCGGACTTCCCGTCCGATCCGCCCGCGGGTGCCGCCGCGGGCTCGCCGCCGCCCAGCCACACCTGCCTGGCCCCGGTGTCGGCGGCCGGCGCCGTCAGCGAACGGCTGACGTGCGCCGTCAGCGCCGGCATCGTCGCCGCGGCCTGGTCGGCGCTGAGCGAGCTGAACGCGACCCTGGTGAAGTCCACCCCGCCGTAGATGTAGGTGTGGGTGTAGATCGTGTTGCCCTGCCGGGTCCGGTGGGTGACCTTGAACTCGCCCTTCGTGTACGAGGTCACGTACGCGTGGAAGGTGTCGATCGGCGCCCAGTCCTGCCGGGTCCGGTACGCGCCGACGTCGCCCTGGTCGATCAGCGAACCGTATGTCGTGTGCTGCTTCTCGCTGAGCTGCCGGTACCACTCGGCGGCCACCCGGCTGAGGTACACCCGGCGCAGGTCCGCGTACTCCGGCGCGGAGTTCACCGCGGCGACGACTCTCGGCAGGATCAGCGAACGGAACAGCGACTCGTTGTGGGCCTGCACCGAGGCCGTCTGCTTCGGGCAGGACGTGGCACCGCTGGCGCCGTGCAGCTTCAGGTACTGCGTCTCCATCTCCACGTTCAGCGGCGACTTGAGGATGTACAGCTCGTCGCCCTTGGCGTAGACGGTCGCGGTGCCCGGCACGATCCAGGTCCGGAAGGACATGCAGTCACCGGACATGCCCTTCCAGAAGCGCGCCCCGAGCGCGCTGTCCGGGTGGATCAGCTTGCCGGTGGTCTTCTTCAGTTGCAGGTCGGCCTGGAGGAGCACGCGTCCGGCGTCGGTCGTCCCGAGCTTGGCGTCGACGATCCGGTCCGGCTCGTTGGGGTTGAGGTTGACCCAGAAGGACGAAGGGTCCAGCTCCAGCCAGGTGAAGAAGGCGTCCGACGACTCCTGCGCCTGCGAAAGGCCGGTCAGCGCGCTCCTGTTGCCCTTCGCGGCAAGCGGTGCCTGGAAGGCGTAGCGCAGGCCGCCCTTGCCGGGGTCGGCGAGGTAGTGCAACTCCAGCCGGGAGAAGTCGATTCCGCCCGGTGCCTGGGCCGGCGCCTGCATCTCCGCCGCCAACCCGCCCGGGGCGGTGGCCGGTTCCTCTTCCTCCTCGCCGCCGCACGGGGCGCGGCCGGTGAAGCCGGCCTGCCGGAGGGACGAGCCCCCGGCCGAACTCTCCTGCGAGCCACGGCGGTTCAACGACTGGCTGGCGGACCCCGAGCAGTCGCCGGGCGGCGGGGCGAAGACGGAGCCTGCGGCCTTCTTCATCGCCGAGGTTCCGGCGCTGAACTCCCCGGAGTCGAAGCCGGACGACGGCTCGATCACCCGGACGTTCGGGTTGCCCTTGTAGTGGTTGGCCAGCCTCTGGGCCTGGGCCCGGTTCGCGGCGCTGTAGACGACGTTCTCCGTCTGGTTCTTCAGGCCGCCCGGCAGCTTGCCGTTGATCTCGTTGTCGATCTTGTCGAGGCCCTTGTCGGGGTCCGTGGTGCCGGTGGAGTCGACCGAGTCGACGCTCAGCAGGCGTCCGTTGCTCCAGGTGAGCTTGAGCATGTCGGCGGTCGCACCGGTGAACTCGTGCTGGGCGGTGGTCTTTTCGACGAGGCGCTTGTTCTCGTCCTGGAAGACGTATTCGTAGCCCGTCCTCGTCGTGTTGCCCTGGTAGTTCAGGCCGTCCTTGGTGAGGCGGCTGTTCAAGAAGGCCAGGGCCTGTCGCGCGCGGGGTGTGTCGCCGTCTGCGGCCTTGACGTGCGGGATGCCCCGGGCGTCGATGTAGCAGGTGAGGTTCCCGATCTTCTGGATGGTGAGCGGAGGACCGAACTCGGTGGTGAGGGGCTGGGTGGGTGTGGGCGCCGTCGGCCCGGTGCGGGCGGCCCGCGCGGAGTGGGCACCCTTGCCGGCCTGCGCGGCCAGTGCGCCCGGTGCCGAGCCTGCGCCCGCGACGACGAGCAACACTCCGGCCGCGGCCGCCGCCGCGAGCAGGGGCGCGGCCCGCGGGCGTTGCCGATTCCCGCCCGCTCGTGCCGGGCCCGTCCTCGCTGTCCTGTCACCTTCAGCACCGCGCATGGCCGACCGCCCCCCGTGTCCCTGCGTACGCCTGCTGCCCGTTCAGGCTAGACGCGGGCGAGGACGGCCGAGGAGGGCAAGTCAAGCCAGATTCAGGACGCCTCTGCGGCGCCGGCACCCTCCCTGCGGACAGCGGGAGTTCAGCCTGCGGGAGGCGGCGCCGCCAGTCCGGTTGCGGTGTCCAGGGTGTGCAGGGCGCCGGGTGACAGCTGGAGGTGTGCCGCGGCGGCGGAGTCGCGCGCGGTGTGGGGGCGGCGGGCGCCCGGGATGGGGATCATCGCGGGGCTGACAGCCAGCAGCCAGGCGAGTACGGCGGCCTGGGGGCTGGCTCCGTGGGCGCGGGCGACGTCGGTGAACGCGGCGGTCAGCGTGTCGTCCTTCCTGCCGATGGTGCCCAGCGGGCGCCAGGCCAGGAACGCGAGGCCGAGTTGCTCGCTCCTGCGCAGGACGTCGAGGTGCTGCAACGCGCTCGGGGAGAACTCGTTCTGGACCGCGACCAGCGCGTCGCCCAGCACGTCCTGGGCGAGGTCGAGTTGGGGCGCGGTGACGTTGGAGACGCCGACCTCGGCCACCACCGCGTCGTCCACCAGCCGGCGCAGGGCCGCGAGGGATTCCTTCAGCGGCACCTCGGGGTCCGGGGCGTGCAGGAAGAACAGGTCGAGGCGGTCGGCGCGCAGCCGTGCGAGGGACTCGTGGGCGGAGCGGACGAGGTGGTCGGGGCTGCTGTCGGTGAGCCAGCGGCCGTCGCCGGGCCGGACCCGGCCGGCCTTGGTGGCCACCGTGATCCGCGAGGTGTCGCCCGTCCAGCTGTCGAGGGCGTCCGCGAACAGGACCTCGTTGTGGCCCACTTCGTCGGCGCCGACGTGGTACGCGGAGGCGCTGTCGAGGAGGGTGACCCCGGCGTCGAGCGCCGCGTGGACGGTCGCCACGGCCTGGGGGCGGTCGGGGCGGCCCTCGATGGACAGCCGCATGCCGCCCAGGCCGATCGGGAAGGCCGCCACACGCCCGCAGGGGCGGGTGGAGCCGGTGGGACGAGGGGATTCGGGCATGCGTCTACCTGTCTCGCGGGTGGTGGGTGAAGACGTGGAGGTGGTCCGGCGGATGGGTGGGCGGGCGGCGAGCCGCTAGCGGCGGACGGCCAGGCGTCCGCGGGACACGACCGCGGCGATCTCGGCCCCGGGGTCCGCCAGCAGTTCGACGTGCGTGCCCGGGTCGTGCCGGGTCAGCACGATGTCGCCGAGGGCGCCGGGGGCGATCACCCCGAGGGTTCCGGCGGCGCCGAGCAGCCGGGCTCCGGTGGTGGTGGCGCTGCGCAGCACCGCCCAGCCGGGCTGGACCCGGGCCCGCAGGGCGAACTCGCGCGGCTGGTGGCCGCGCATCTGCCCGAGCAGGTCGGTGCCGAAGGCGATGGGGGCGCCCGCCCGGTGGGCGTGGCCGAGGGCGGCCAGTCCCCCGTCGGCCACCGCCGCGACCTTGGCCACGCTCTGCGGCGGCAGGCCGAAGCGGGGGCCTTCCTCGGCGAGGACGGTGTAGGTGACCAGGGTGGGCACGTAGTAGGCGCCGTGGTCGGCGAACAACGCGGCCTCCGCCGGGCCGAGGAGGTTGCCGTGCTCGATGGTGCGCACGCCCAGCCGCAGCGCGCGGGCGACCGCCTCGGGGGTGTAGGCGTGTCCCGCGCAGTAGATGCCGGCGCGTTCCGCCTCCTCCACGGCGATCCGGATCTCGTCGTCGGAGTACTGCGCCCGGTCGATGCGGTCGGTGGGGCTGGAGATGCCGCCGGAGAGCATGAGCTTGATGAACGAGGCCCCGGCGCGGACCTGTTCGCGCACGGCGGTCCGCATCGCGTCGGTGCCGTCGACCACCCGCCCGATGCCGGGGACGGCCGGGTGGTCGTCGGCGTGCGGGCGGCCGCGCGGGCGCAGGTCGCCGTGCCCGCCGGTCTGGGACAGGGCGCGCCCGCACACGTGGAGCCGGGGGCCGGGGGCGAGGCCCTCGTCGAGGGCCTCGGCGAGCCCGGCGTCGGCTCCGCCCGCGTCGCGGACGGCGGTGAACCCGCAGTCCAGCAT
>WRCZ01000508.1 GCA_009783685.1 Actinomycetes bacterium | reverse complement strand
GGTCCACCACCGGTCCGGCGGCCGGCAGTTGCCGCGCCCGCCCCGTGGCGACCTCCACCACCCACAACCCGCCCGCCAGCGCGAACGCCACCAACTCCGCGGGCGCGTCCGCCGCGTACGACGCGATGCCCTGCCCTGACATCCCGCCGCACAGCTCCGCGGGGTCGGCGAGCATCCGCTCCACCCCGCTCCTGACGTCCAGCGCCCACAGGCACGCCACCGGATCGTCCCCGGCCCGGCTGCGCAGGAACAGCACCGTCCCGCCGTCCGCGGACACCGTGAACCGCCCGGGGTGCCCGAGCGTGAACCGCCGCGTCCGGACGAGTTGTTCGGGCAGGGAGTCCGCGTCCGTGGTGGCCATCCCGGCAGCCTGTCACGAAGCAGGGGAATGCGACAAGTGTTCGAGTCAGTCGGTGGCCGGTGAGGCTTCCCGGTGCGCCTTGGCCATGTCCCGCGCCATTTCGGCGAGGAGTCGGACCTGTGCCGAGGTCAACCGCCGTGCCTCCCAGAACAGTTCGCGGGTGTCCTGGATTCTGGGTGAGGGAGGTGGGGGCACCTCGTCGAGGACGATGTCTGCCACTGCGGCCAGTTCCGATGCGTCGATACCGAGCACATGGGCGAAGTCCGTCACCCTCCGGTCCGTCAGATCCATGCGGTTCGTACCGATCAACTGGTAGGTGGGCGCCGAGAGACAGGTGGGCGTGAGGAGCGCCATGGCGCTCGCCAGTCCCATCGGGCCGAGGTTGCGGTACCGGAGCATGCGGACGATCCAGTTGCCGGGATCGCCCGTCGGCGGCTGGAGCCACCTCGGGGCGAACGGAGCAGCCCGGTCCTCCTGCGGCAACGACCGTGCGGCGAGCAGGAGTTCACGGCGTTCGGCTGCCGAGAGGCGCATGATGAGGTCGTAGGCCAGGCGGTCCACGCAGCGATGGGCCGCCGCGTCCAGCGGTGCCAGGTCCTCCGGTACCGGCACGCCGGCGAGGATGAACACGTCGACCGCGTGGTACCCGAGCGCCGGAGCCAGGCGCCGCAGCATTTCCTCCCGCGGGGTCTCCCCGGACAGCACCGCCCGGAGCTCGCCTTCCGCGCACCCGGCGCGGGCGGCCAACGCGCCCGCGCCGAGGCCCCGGTGGCGCAGCAACCGCCCCAGCGGCACCCCGAGACCGGGGTGCGCGGGCCGGGGCGCCGGAGTGTCAGGCACGGGCGGCCGCCGGCGGGCGGTTCAGGGTGCCCGGCGTGTGGACGGGGCGGGCCGGGCGGTCGTACGGCTTGCCGGCCGCGGACTTGGGGTTCAGGTCGCGGTGCACGACGCGGGCGACGGCCTCGATCGTGGCGATGCCGTAGTCCATCGTGCTGTCGTCCTGCGTCAGGACGACGATCGCGTAGTCGCGCCCGCCGCCGGTGAACGCGCCCACGCTGTTCACCCGCCAGCCGTGGGTGGCCCGTGGCAGCCAGCCGTTCTTCACGTGGACGGTCACGCCCGACGGGGTGCCGGCCGGCACGCCCCAACGCTGGGACGAGATCACCTTGTTCATCAGGTTCAGCGCGTAGGCCCGCGAGTCCGCGCCCAGGACGGAGTTGTTCGAGGTGAGCAGCGCCATGAGCTTCAGCTCGTCGCGCGCGGTGATCTGGGTCAGGCCCCAGTAGCCGTCCGCGCCCGGGGTGGTCTGCGTCATGCCCGCCAGCGACAGGAAGTGCTTGATGCGGCTGACGCCGAGCTGGCTCCACAGCGCGGTGGTCGCGTCGTTGTCGGACCTGGTGATCATCGCCGTGGTGAGGCTGACCTCGCGGGAGGTCAGGGAGCGGCCGGCCTCCTTGGCCTGGCGCAGCAGCGCGGCGAGCACGGTGACCTTGACGGCGCTGGCGGAGTCGAAGCGGCGGTTCGCGTCGAGCGTGCAACTGGTGCCGGTGGTGCGGTCGTAGAGGGCGACGGCGGTGGTGCTGCGGCGCCCGTGGAGGGCCGCGGTGATGTCCCTGGCCAGGCTGGGCGCGATCCTGGCGCGCGCGGACGAGCAGACCACCTGCGGGGTCGCGGCGGCGGCCGGTGCGGCCTCCGCGATCAACGGCAGCAGGGTGCCGGCGGCTATGGCGAGGGGCAGCGCTCTTCGGGCGCCGCGTGATGACGGGCGTGGCAGCATGGTTCGGTTCCGTTCTGCTCGTCGTGACCGGGTACACCGGCACGGCCCCCACGCGTGCCTCCCCTGCCCGCGAGCCCGCCCCGCACCCCCTTGCGGCGCGCCGTCGCGTACGCCGGCCCGCCCCCCGAGATGACGAACGGGCCCGCCGCAAGGTTGCACGCGGCGGGCCCTGCCGTGAGCGGTCGCCGCGGCGGGCGCGACAACCACCCGCGTTACGGCGTCAGTTCGGCGACCCGGGTGTAGGCGCCGTTCTGCGTCTGGTCGGCGGTCACCACGAGCCGGACGGCCGTGGTGGTGACCGGGGAGTCGAACGGGATCCAGCGGTCCAGCGCGGAGTTGCCGGTCACCTCGGCCCGGGTCACCCACGACGAGCCGTCGAAGGTCTGCACGGTGAAGTCGGTGGGGACGCCGTCGACCATGGAGGCGAAACCGACGCCGTGCAGGGTGACCGGGTCGGGCGAGGTCACCGTGAGCGTGTCGGGGAACGCCCCCGACGTGTCGTCGTTCCAGAAGGTCGCCGGGTCGCCGTCGATGGCGTTCGCCGGGTCGTACGTGCGGGTCTGCCCCTCGTACACGTTCGGCGCGTGGAAGCTGGACGCCGTGGCCGTGGTGCCCTTCGGCCAGACCCCGAACACCAGCAACTGGGCCGTGGTCCGGGCGGTCGCGCCGCCGCCGGACGCGGTGAACGCGACGGTCTGCGGCCCGCCCGTCGCCCCGGAAGGCGCGTGGAGGGTGACCGGCACGACGGTGTCGGTCGGGCCGTTGCGGGTGTCGAGGGTGAAGTCCGCCGGGTCCGCGGTCCATCCGGCGGGCAGGGCCGCCGCGACCGAGCCGTGCACCACGGTGTCGCCGGTCGCGCTGACCGTGACCGGGACCGTCACCGAACGGCCCGCCTGAAGCGGTGCGGTGGGCGCGGCGGTGACGTCGGCGCCCAGCGTGGTCGCCACCCGTCCGAGAGCCTGGCTCTCGATGTCGGCCTTGGCCGGCACGCCGTGCAGGACGACGTAGTCGCCCTCGGTGTGCGCGCCGTAGCCCTGCCCGCTGCGGCCGTTCCACACCATCTGCCCGTTGACCGTCACCCGGGTCCTGGCGCCGAAGGTCGGGACGTCGACCTCCGCCACCGCGGCGGCCGGCGCGTCCACCTTCTCGGTGAACGTCCGGTCGGACACGTCGTGGTGCCAGGACAGCCGGATGTCGCCGAGCGGGGTCTTCAACGAGCCCTGGGCGGACGCCAGATCGCCGGGCTGGGGACGCAGGGCGTAGCCGCCGGTGATCGACTGCGGGCGGATGCCCAGCACGTAGAAGGTCAGCGCGGACGTCGGGCCGGTGGCCCAGCCGTGCGCGGCGCTCATGTACGCGCCGCCGTAGCCGAACTGGCCGTTCGCGAGGTAGCCCTCCCAGAACGTGCTGCCGGTGCCCAGCGGCGAGTCGAGCATGTAGCCCCACTCGCGGCGCATCAGGTCCAGCGCGCGGGTGGCGTCACCGGCCTCCAGGTGGGCCTGGAGTTCCATCGAGCCGGGGAACGTGCCGATCTCGCCGTTCTTCTCCGGCGTGGTGGCGCCGTAGGCGTTCCAGTTGCGGGTCAGCGCGGCGCTCACCCGGCGCGCCCGGTCCGGCGGCGCCAGCTGGAACCACACCGCCGCGGAGTTGCCGTCCTGCGGGTGCAGGGAGCTGGACGGGTTGTCGCGGTACTGGCCCGACGCGTCGTCCCACAGGCGGGAGTTGACCGCGTCCTTCAGGGTGGCCGCGGTGGCGGACCAGCTGGTCGCCGACTGCGTGTCGCCCTCGACGCCCGCCAGGGCGGCGCCGGTCACCAGGGCCTGGTAGAGCAGGGAGTTCGCCTCGATGTTCTCGCCGCCCTGACCGCCGCGCGCCCAGTCCGCGGTGCCGGTCACGGACATCAGCCCGTCCGGCTGGACCTTGGCGAGGGAGAAGGCGAGGGCGCGCTTGTACGCGGCCCACTCGCCGTCCAGCCACGCCTTGTCGTGCGCGTACTGGTAGTAGTTCGCGGTGCCGATCAGCGTCCACAGGTGGTAGGTGTCCGAGCCGTAGAAGTTCACCTGCGGTCCGGCGAAGGGGAGTTCACCCGAGGCGGCCTGGTGCTGGTAGAGCGTGGTCAGGGCGTTGCGGGTGGGGGTGAGGTCGCCGAGCGATGCGTACTCGGTGGGCACCGAGACGCCCAGGTCGCCCGGCCACACCGTGCGGTCGCGCTTGGCGCCGTCGACCAGCACCGTGTCGCCGGTGCCGACGGTCGCCCCGTTGTTCCAGCCGGTCGCCGGCGGTCCCCACACCCGGCCGGAGGTCGGCGCGATGGTGTTGGTCTGCACGGTGTAGGCGCCCGC
>WRCZ01000507.1 GCA_009783685.1 Actinomycetes bacterium | reverse complement strand
TCCGCGACGCGGGACGCGGCGGCACCGTCGCCGGCGACGTCCCACGGGTACAGGAACGCGGAGGCCTTCAGGGCCGAGGTCTTCGCGCCGGGGGTCGGCGAGCCGGGGGTCCTCGCGTCGGGGGTGGCCGCGGCCGGGGCCTGCGGGTCCTGGGGCTGCGGGGCGGGGTTCGGGTGCGTCATGGCGGCGTCCGTCCTTGCGCGGGCGGTCAGTTGTCGCCGAGCAGGGCCAGGCCGCGCTCGATGAGTTCGCCGAGTTCCTTGACGTGCGCGGGCGTCGGTTCCGACAGCGGCGGCCGGACCTCGCCGACCTCCAGGCCGCGCAGCCGCACCCCGGCCTTGACCAGGGAGACCGCGTAGCCGCGGCCCTGGTTGCGCAGGTCGACCAGCGGCCGGTAGAAGCCGTCGAGCAGCCGGTTGACGGTGGCGTCGTCGCCGCGGCCGAGCGCCCGGTGGAAGGCGAGTGCGATCTCGGGCGAGAACGCGTACACGGCCGAGGAGTAGAGCGAGACGCCGATGCCGCGGTAGGCCAGGCCGGTCAGCTCGGCGGTGGGCAGGCCGTTGAAGTACAGGAAGTCGCCGCCGGGCAGCGCGCTGCGGACCGCGCTGATGATCCGCTGCATCAGGTCGAGGTCGCCGAGGCCGTCCTTGAGGCCGATGATGTTGGGGACCTGGGCGAGCGCGACGACGGTCTCGGGGGCGAAGACCGCGTTGTCGCGCTGGTAGACGATGATGTCCAGGCCGGTGCCCTCGGCGAGCGCGGTGTAGTGGCGCAGCAGGCCCCGCTGGTCGGCGACCACCAGGTAGGGCGGCATGGCCAGCAGGCCGTCGGCGCCGGCCTGTTCGGCGATCCGGGCGTACTGCAGCGCCAGCGCGGTGCCGTAGCCGGCGCCGGCCACCACCGGGACCCGGCCGGCGGCCTCCTCGACGGCCGCCGTGACGCACGCGCCGAACTCCTCGGGCGACAGCGCGTGGAACTCACCCGTGCCGCAGCAGGCGAAGACGGCCGCCGCACCGGCGTCCACCCCCGCGCGCACGTGCGCGCGGAAGGCGTCGAGGTCGAGGCCGCCGTCCTGGCCGAAGGCCGTCACGGGGAAGAACAGCAGGCCGTCGAGACGCTCGGCGAGTGCGGGTGAGGTCATCGTGGTCCCCTCTGCCTGAGGCGCACGACGTGCGCTCATCTGATTCACGTCCATATTCGTGAACGCTGCCACGCTAGGCGAGGTTCCGGGCGCGGGTCAAGCCGACGAACGGCACCCACAACGCGATTCACCGGTGCCCCACTTGTCCACGTACATGAATTGCATCCATGGATATACTCGGCGGGTCGTCCGGCACCGAGGAGGCCCCCAGAATGCCCGCTCCCCGCACCGTCCTGCTCACCGGCGCCGCCGGCGGGCTCGGCACCCTGATGCGCGGCCTGCTGCCGTCGTACGGCTACGACCTGCGGCTGTTCGACGTCCGGCCGATCCCGGACGAGCCCGGGGCGATCGTCGCCGACCTGGGCGACCGCGACGCGCTGCGCGAGGCCGTGCGCGGCGCCGACGCCGTGCTGCACCTGGCCGGCATCTCGCTGGAGTCCACGTTCGACAAGGTGCTGCGCGCCAACATCGAGGGCACCCACAACCTGTACGAGGCGGTGCGCGAGGAGGGCGTGCGCCGGGTCGTCTTCGCGTCCAGCAACCACGTGGTCGGCTTCACCCCGCGCCCGCAGGGGGAGTACCCGCTGCCGCAGGAGGCGCTGATCCCGATCACCGCGCCGCGCCGCCCCGACACGTTCTACGGCCTGTCCAAGTGCTACGGCGAGGACCTCGCCCAGCTCTACGCCGACCTGCACGGCATCGACACCGTCTCGGTGCGCATCGGCTCCTGCTTCCCCGAACCGACCACCGTGCGGATGCTGTCGGTGTGGATGAGCCCGGGCGACGGCGCGCGGCTGTTCCACGCCGCGCTCACCGCCGACGTCACCGGCCACACCGTCGTGTACGGCTCCTCGGCCAACACCCGGCTGTGGTGGGACCTGTCGGGCGCGCGGGCGCTGGGCTACGAGCCGCAGGACGACTCCGAGCCGTTCGCCGCCGCGCTGGTCGCCGAGCAGGGCGAGCTGGACCCGGACGACCCCGCGCACGCGCACCTCGGCGGCGCCTTCTGCACCGCCCCGCCCATCTGGCCGTACTGACGGCGCCGCCGCCGTCCCGCGCGCCCGCCGATCCGGCGCGGCCGCCTGCCGCGGGAGCCGTCCCGCGCGCCGCGCGCCCGTGCCGTCTGCTACCAATGACCCCGGCGGGGCTGGCCCGCGGAAGTGGGGTGCACGGTGGCCGCAGAGCGGGCTTACCGGGGGTTCGTGGTGCGGCGGCCGGCCGACCGGCCGGAGGCCGCGGTGCTGGTGCTGCACGGCGGCGCGGAGCACGGGATGCGGCCGCCGACCCTGCTCAACGCGCCCTCCTGGCGGATGCGGCCGTTCACCAGGGCCCTCGACCGCGCGGCAGGCACCCGCGCGTTGCTGGTCGCCGAGGTGCGCTACCGGCACCGCGGCTGGAACGGCGAGCGGGCCGACGCGGCGAAGGACGCGGAGGCCGCGGTCGCGGAACTGGCGGAGCTGACCGGCGGCGTCCCGACCGTCCTGCTCGGGCACTCGATGGGCGGCCGGGCGGCGCTGCGGGCCGCGGGGGCCGGCGGGGTCGCCGGGGTGGTGGCCCTCGCGCCCTGGTGCCCGCCGGGCGAGCCGGTGGCCCATCTCGCGGGCCGGCGGCTGGTGTTCGTGCACGCCGCGGCGGACCGCATCACCTCGCCCCGCGAGTCGCTCGCGCTGGCCGGGCGGGCCCGCGCGGCCGGCGCGCAGGTGTGCCGGTACGAACTGGCCCGCGGCGACCACGCCATGGTCCGGGAGGCCTCGGTGTGGCACTCGCTGACCGCCGACTCGGTGGGCGCGCTGCTGGGCTTCGCCCCGCTGCCGGCCGAGACCGCCGCCGCGTTCGGCCTGCCGGCCACGGCCACCGAGGGCCTGTCCCTGCCGGTGCGCGGTACGGCGCTGCGCGCCTCCTGGACCTGACGGTCCCGGCCTTCACCCGTCCGCGCGGGTCATGGAACCGTAAAGCCGGGCCGGACGTTACCCCGGGCATGACCGCAATGACGCCTGGCTCGAATGTGCCGCTGTCCGTGCCGCGGGTGACGGTGGAGGTCACCGCCCCCGTGCGGCTCGACGTCTCGGGCCTGCTCCTCGCCGCCGACGGCAAGGTGCGCTCCGACGACGACTTCGTCTTCTACAACCAGCCCCAGGGGCCCGGCGTGTCGCACCGCTCGGGCGGTGGCACCGCCCCCGACGCGATCACCGTCGACACCGCCGGGGTGCCGCCCGAGATCGAGAAGATCGTCGTCACGGCGAGCATCGACGGCGGCGGGGCGTTCGCCGGGACGACGCCCACCGCCACGGTCAGGGGCGCGGACGACGGCGCGGAGATCGCCACCTTCGCCCCCAGCGGGCTCGGCCCCGAGACGGCCCTGATCGTCGTCGAGGTCTACCGGCGCGGCGGGGCGTGGAAGGTCCGCGCGGTGGGCCAGGGCTACGCCGACGGCCTCGCCGGGATCGCCACCGACTTCGGGGTGTCGGTGGAGGAGCCCGCGGCGCCCGCCGTCCAGGCCGCGCCCGCCGCGCCCCCGGCCCCCGCCGCTCCCCCGGCGCCGCCGCTGCCGGCCACCGTTCCGCCGCCGCCCCCGGCCGCGTTCCCGACGCCGGGCGGCCCGGCCCCCACCGGCCCCGCGGCGACCCACCTCCCGCCGCCGCCCGCGTCCGCGCCGGCCGCCCCGCCGGCGCCCGCGGCGCCCCCGGCACCCGGCCGGATCAACCTGGACAAGGGCCGCGTCAACCTGCGCAAGAACGAGACGGTGTCCCTGGTCAAGGGCGGCCGGCCGCTGCTGACGGCGGTGCGCATGGGCCTGGGCTGGGAGCCCGCGTACGGCGGCCGCGCCATCGACCTGGACGCCTCGGTCATCGCCTACGGCCCGCAGCGCAACGCCATCGCCACCTGCTACTTCGGCAAGCTCAAGGTGCTCAAGGGCGCGATCCAGCACTCCGGCGACAACCTGACAGGCCAGGGCTCGGGCGACGACGAGTCGATCACCGTCCACCTCGGCAACCTGCCGCCGGAGGTCACCGGGCTGGTGTTCACCGTCAACTCCTACTCCGGCCAGAAGTTCAACAAGGTCGCCAAGGCGTACTGCCGCCTGCTGGACGCCGCCAGCGGCGAGGAACTGGTCCGCTTCGACCTCACCAACGGCGAGGCCCGCACCGGGGTACTCATGGCGAAGCTGATCAAGCAGTACTCCGGCGAGTGGGAGATGACCGCCCTCGGCACCTTCGTCGACTCCCGCACCGCCCGCGGCATGGAGAAGCCGGGCGCCGCCGCGCTCTGACGAAGCAGATCAGACAGCCAGCGCTTGACAGCGGAGTGGCCCGGGCACCGAACACAGGTGCCCGGGCCTT
>WRCZ01000506.1 GCA_009783685.1 Actinomycetes bacterium | reverse complement strand
GAGCGAGACGCTGCCCGCGGTCGAGGCGGTGCCGTGCACGTTCAGCGGGACGCCGGGACCGGCGGTGTTGTTGGGCGTGATCCGCAGCAACTGGGAGCCGTGCGGCGCGAGTTCGGTGCCGTAGCTGCCCGAGAGCGAGCCGAGGTTCTTCTGCCGCCACAGGTCGCGCACCGACGCCTTGCCGTTGATGCCGAGGTCGGCGAAGTCCGCGGTGACGTCGGCGTAGCCGGCGCCGAGGTTGAACAGGGCCACGGTGTAGCTGCCGTCGGCGTTGCGGGCGTACCAGACCTGCTGGTCGGTGGCCTGGCTGACCGGACGGGCCGGGTTGCCCGCCTGGTCGACCGCGATGACCTCGTCGTTGGTGAGCAGCGACAGGCCGTACGGGTCGAGCTTGGTCAGGTCGTCACCGGTGTACAGCGGCGCGGCCTCGATCGCCCACAGCGTGGCGTAGCTCTGCCGCTCGGTGTCGGTCAGGCCGTCCATGGGCCCGGAGCCGACGTCGAGGGAGTCGAGGTTGTTCCAGTTGCCGGGTCCCGCGTCGTCGATCCACGGCACGACGTCGGTCCAGCGCTGCTTGACCGAGTTGTTCCAGGTCACCAGGGTGCTGCAGTAGCACTCGACGTCGGTGTCGACGCGCCAGCCGTCGGAGTTCTGCTTCCAGACGTCGGCCTTCTTGTGGCTGAGCGACCAGGACAGGGTGAGCTGGATCGGGCGGCCGGTGGCCTGCAGCGCCTGGTGCCAGGCCTGGACGTCCGGGATGTTGTCGTGCGCCGCGTCGCCCTGGTTGGAGCCCGGCCCGACGCCGTCGATCTTGAGGAAGTCCACGCCCCAGGAGGCGAGTTCGTCGGCCTCGGACTGGATGTACTTGGTGGTGCACGGGCTGGCGAAGTTCAGCTGGTAGGAGACGTCGTCCCAGCCGCTGGTCTTGCGCAGGTCGGGGTAGACGATGTCCTTGGTGGTGCAGCCGGGGGCGCCGTAGATCGGGGTGGTGCCGCCGTTGTAGTAGTCCTGGTACAGGCCGACGGCCAGGTACAGGCCGAACTTCAGTCCCTTGGCGTGGACTTGGTCGGCGACGTACTTCATGCCGTGCGGGAACTTCTTCAGGTCCGCGGTCGGCCGGGCGTAGGCGTCGGACACGTTGTGGCCGTTGTCGACGTTCCACCCGGCGTCCACGTTGACGTACTCGTAGCCGTGGGACTTAAGCTTCGACGCGACCAGGCCCGCCTGCTGCAGCACGTGGTCCTCGGTGAGCCAGTTCTCGCCGCCGTAGCCGGGGAAGTTGGTGGACTCCAGGCTCCAACTGCTCCAGCCCATGTACGGCTTGACGGGCGAGGCGGCGGCGTCGGGCTTCGCCTGGGCGGCCGCCTGCACGGCGGCGGGGGCCTGGGGCGCGGCGGGGGCCTGGGCCGGCGCGGGGCTCGCCGCGGCCGCGGCGGGCAGCGCGAGGGCGGCGGCCAGCGCGGTCACGGCGAGTACGGGCACCGCGCGGGCGCCCGGCCGGCCGGGCAGCGGCGTTCCGCGCCGGAGGGAACCTGCGGGTCGTGCTGGACGAGGCATGGGTGTTCTCCATCTCGGAACCGAGGCACGGGCTGAGGGGTCGGGGAAGGCGCGGCCGGCGGGAGGGGCCGGCCGCTGCCGCGCCGGGGGAACCGTCCCTTCCGCCCGGCGTGAAGCGCGCCGCGAATGTAGCCAGGGTTTCCTTCCACCGTCAACATATTCGGCAGCGCAATCGCCGCTCGGCACGGGAAGGTGCCCGCAGTTCCGCAGATCCTGGCCTCTTCCTTGCTTTCCTCGGGAAACGTAAGGTTCCTCCATGACGCTCGCCGACCGGCCACCCGCCGCCGCCCTGGTCTTCCAGACCCTGCTCGCCCAGGGGCCGCTCACCCGGGCCGAGGTCGGGCGGCGGACCGGGCTGTCGGCGGGCGCGGTCACCAAGGTGGCCACTCCCCTGCTGGCGGACGGCTGGATCACCGAGCTGGGCCGCCCGCTCGGCGAGCGGCCCACCGGCCGGCCGGCCACGCTCGTCGCGGTGCGGCCGGAGCGGGCGTGCTTCGCCGGCGTGAAGGTCACCGGCGACGAACTGATCGGCGTGCTGGCCGATCTGACCGCGCAGCCGCTGGCGACCCGCCGCGCGGACCTCGGCTCGCGGGACGTAGGCACGGTGGTGCGGGCCGTCGCCCGGCTGGTCGCCGAGCTGTGCCGGGAGGCGGGCAGCACCGCACACGGCCCGGTGCACAGCATCGGTGTGACGCTGGCCGGCGACGTCGACGGGCACACCGGCACCGTGCAGTACTCGCCGTTCCTGGACTGGCGCGGCGTGCCGCTCGCCCGGCTCGTCGAGGCCGCGACCGGCACCCCCACCGTGATCGAGAACGACGTGCGGGCGCTCACCGTCACCGAGCAGTGGTTCGGCGCGGGGGCCGGCCTGTCGTCGTTCGCCCTGGTCACCGTGGGCGCCGGCATCGGCGCGGGGCTGTCGGTCGGCGGCCGGGTGGTCTCCGGCGCGCACGGGGTGTCCGGCGAGATCGGCCATCTGCCGGTGGGCGGCAGCGACCGGGTGTGCACCTGCGGCAACACCGGCTGCGTGGAGGCGGTCGCCTCCACGCACGCGATCACCGAGCAGGCCCGGCAGGCGGCCGGCGACCCGGAGCTGGGCATCGCCGACGCGGTCCGCCTCGCGCACGGCGGCCACCCCGCCGTGCGCGCCGTGTTCTCCGGCGCCGGCCGCGCGCTGGGTCTGGCCCTGGCCTCGGTGGCCAACCTGATCGGCCCGGAGCGGATCATCATCTCCGGCGAGGGCGTGGCCTCCTACGACCTGTTCGCCGACCAGATCCGGCAGACCTTCGCCGCCCAGGCGTTCGGCGCGGCCGCGGACTGCGACATCGTCGTCCGCCCGCTGCCGTTCGAGGAGTGGGCCCGCGGCGGCGCCGCCGTCGCCGCCCAGCGCCTGTTCGCCCCGGCTCCTTGAGACCCAGGGGTCGACGTCCGGCCGCGGTGCGCCTTCAATGGGAGTTCGGTGGGCACGCGGGCGGGTGCCCGCCGGTGTGGTCGCACGAGGCGTGCGTCGAACGACGATGAAGTCGGGATGACGATGGCAGAGAACGGTGTGCTCAGGCAGCGCAGGGCGGCGCTGGAGGACGAGTGGGCCCGCCGGGTGCCGCTGCTGCTGGCGGCGGCCGGGCGCGGCGCGTCCACCGGCGCGCGGGTCCGCGACGAGGTCAGCGAGTCCTGGGCGCGCTCGCTGGCCACCGTCGACCCGCAACTGCAGAGCGCCCCGCCGGGCGTCGCGGGTGCGCGCTGGGCCGGATCGCCGCTGCGCGGACCGGTGAGCGACATGGCCGAGGAGCTGCGCGGCATCGCCGAGGACGCCGGCTTCGTGGCCGCGGTCACCGACGAGACCGGCACCATCCTGTGGACGTGCGGGGGCCGGGTGATGCGGCGCCGCGCCGAGCGGGTCAACTTCGCGCCGGGCGGCCGCTGGGACGAGGGCGCGATGGGCACCAACGCGCTGTCGCTGGCCCTGCGCACCGGCCGGCCCAGCACGGTGTTCTCCGCCGAGCACCTGGTCGCGGCGCTGCACGGCTGGGTCTGCTACTGCGCCCCGATCCACGGCCCCGACGGCCGGGTGCTGGGGGTGCTCGACCTGTCGACCACCTGGGACCGCTCGCACCCGCTGGCGCTGCCGACCGTGCGCGGCCTGACCTCGGCGATCGAGGCCGGGCTGCGGGACGCGCTGCGCGCGCGGGCCGAGACCGCTCCGGCGCCCGGGCTGGCGCTGGCCTGTCTCGGCTCGACCGCGGTCACCAGCGGCGGCCGCGCGCTGCACCTGCCGCCGCGCCAGCTGGAGATCCTCACGCTGCTGGCGCTGGAGCCCGAGGGGTTCACCCCGGAGCGGCTGCGCGACCTGCTCTACGGCGACCGGCCGGTGTCGGCGTCCACCTTCAAGGCCGAGATCTCGCACCTGCGCAGGGCCCTGGAGGGCGCGGTCGCCACCCGCCGCTACGCGCTGACCACGCCGGTGGACTGCGACGCGGTCCGGGTGCTGCGGGCCCTGGAGCGCGGGGACACCGCGGCCGCCGTCGAGGAGTACCGGGGCCCGCTGCTGCCGCTGTCCGAGGCGCCGGGCATCGCGGACTGGCGGGCGCACCTGGAGGTGGTGGTCAGGGAGGCGGTGCTGGCCGCCGACACGCCCGACCACGCCCTGCGCTACGGCGAGCGGGCACCGTACGACGCCGAGGTGCACCGGCACGCGCTGCGGCTGATGGGGCCGCGGGACGCGCGCCGCGGCATCGCCGCCAGCCGGCTGGGGGTCGCGCTGCGCGGGTGAGGTGCCGTGCGGTCGGCTCCGTCGCGGAGTGGGGCCCGTCGTTGCGGCCGCGGCTCGGGCCGGGGCCCGGCCGGGCCGGGGCCTGGCCGGTCCGGGGCCTGGCCGATCCGGTGGCTGTCCGGTCCGGGGGCGCCCACCAACCTTTCACCAACCTCGG
>WRCZ01000505.1 GCA_009783685.1 Actinomycetes bacterium | reverse complement strand
CGCGGCGGGAGGTGCGTCCGGGGACGCGGCGAGAGCGGTGACCGCGGCCTCGGCAGGCGACGTAGCCGTTGACGCGGCCGCAGGCACGACAGCCGCAGGAAGCACCACCGCCGACGCGGCGAGAGCGGTGACCGCAGGCGCGGCAGGCGACGCAGCCGTTGACGCGGCCGCTGCCGCGGGCACGGCGGGGACGCCCGCGGCGGGAAGCACGGCCGGGGACGCGGCGAGAGCTACGACCGCAGCCGCGGCGGGCGACGCAGCCGCCGCGACAACCGCGGACGCGGGCACGGCAGGCACGACGGCCCCGGGAAGTGCGGCCGGGAAGGCGGCTGGTACGGCAACCGCAGGAAGCACAGCCGCGGGCACGGCGGACACGACAGCCCCACGAAGCACAGCCGCGGGCTCGGCGGACACGACGGCCGCAGGAGGCGGCGCGGCGGGAGGCGCGGTCGGGGATGCGGCCGAGGATGCGGCCGAGGACGCGGCCGGCGGCGCTGGCATGGGCATGGGCATGGGGCGGCGGATGCTCGTCCTGCTGGCGTGCGTGCTCGTGCTGTCCTGCGTCGCGGGGGGCGCCGTGTGGCGGGCGGCGGACCGGGCGCACCGCAAGGACCAGGTGCAGGCGGGCGGGCCGGCGGTCAGCCCGGGCGCGGTGTCGCTGGCCGCGGGCGGCGCGCCGCGCGTCGTGTTCCGCTCGATGGCGTGGGGCCCGCACCGCGACGAGCTGACCAGCGTGCCGGCGGGCGCGCCGGACGGCCCGCGGACCGCGTCCGGCGTGAAGTGCCTGCGGTTCTACGCCGCCGGCGGCACCGGCATCTGCCTTCAGGCGGTGCGCGGGCCGGTCAGCGACGCGTACCGCGCGGTCGTCCTCGACGCCCGGCTGCACGCCACCCGCAGGATCGGCCTGGCCGGCATCCCCACCCGGGCCCGGGTCTCGCCGAGCGGGCGGATGGTCGCCTGGACGGTGTTCGTCGGCGGCGACAGCTACGCGGGCACGAACTTCTCCACCCGCACCTCGATCCTGGACACCCGCACCGGCGCCCTGCAGCCGACGCTGGAGGACTACACCGTCACCCGCAACGGGACCCGGGTCCGCGCCGCCGACGTCAACTTCTGGGGCGTCACCTTCCGGGACGACCGGCACTTCTACGCCACGCTGGCCACCGGCGGCCACACGTACCTGATCCGCGGCGACACCGCGACCAGGACGGCAGAGACCGTGCACACCAACGTCGAGTGCCCGTCGCTGTCGCCCGACGGCACGCGCGTCGCGTACAAGAAGCGCGTCCCGGGGCTGCCGTCGGACGCGCCGTGGCGGCTGTACGTGCTGGACCTGGCGACCGGGCGGGAGCAGCCGACCGCCGAGGGCCGCGACGTCGACGACCAGGCCGTGTGGTCCGACGACCACACCCTGGTGTACGCGATGCCCGGCGACTACGGCTCCGACCTGTACAGCGTGCCGGCCGACGGCAGCGGCGCGCCGCGGCTGCTCACCCGGTCGGCGCTGGCCCCTGCGTGGCTGGGATGAGCGTTCCGCCGTCGGCCTTCCAGTGGCCGGCGGCGCCGGGGCAGCCGGCCAGGTAGCGGGCGATCGCCGTGTCGTCCCACCGGGCCGCCTCCCGCAGGCCGGCCCGCAGGTGGTCCAGGTACGCCGCGGCGGGCGGGTTCCAGGGCACGTCGGTCATGGACCAGGGCGCGGTGAAGGTGAGCAGCGGCAGCCCGTCGAGCGACCCGGCGCGCACCAGCGTCTCGTAGCGGCCGGGCCCCAGGGTGCAGCGGCCGGTGGCCAGCACCTCGGCCAGGTCCAGGTCGGTGCCGGGCTCGCCGTACATCTCCTGCGCGGCGACGTCGGAGAACTGCTCGGCGGTGATCAGGTGCGCCCGGGCCAGCGCCCGCCCGGCCGCGTCCGGGTCGTAGAACGCCCGCCCGCCGCCCCACACCTGGGACCGCGTCGCGAAGTACACCGCGCCCGGCAGTTCCACCCCCGCCGACCGCAGCGGCGGCGACGCGTCCCGCGCCCCCGCGCACCCCCGCAGCGCCCCTTCCGCCCGCCCGCCCTCCAGATAGCACGCCAGCCGCGCCCCGCTCATGTTCGACCCGTACGCGGCGTACCAGACCTTCACGGCTCCCCGGTCACCCCTCGAACTCGTACTCCAGGACGTAGGACGCGGCGTCCAGAACCATCTCGTTGACCTCGACGGGCGTGCCGTCGGCGGTGAAGGCGGTGCGCCAGATGACGACGACAGGGGTGCCCGCCGCGAGGTGCAACTGCCGTGTCTCGTCGGCGCCGGGCATCCGGGAGCGGATCTCCTCGCGGAAACGCTCCGGGGCGCGGCCCAGTTCGGCCAGCCGCGCGTAGGCCCCACCGGGCCCGGTGTCGGTTGCGGTGATCGGCGTTCCCGCGACCAGCCCGGCCGGGAAGTAGGACACCGACACCATCACCGGTTTGCCGTCCAGGACGTACCGGCGCCGCCGCAGCCAGACGGCCGCCGTCCCGAGGACGTCCGCGACGGCGGGCGGCGCCTCGCCCTCGGCGACTTCGACGACCTCCACGGCCAGGTCGCGGTCCCCGACGTCGGCCTGCCAGACCGACCGCCCGGACCCCCACTGCTCCCGCGACAGCCGCCCGATGCCGCGCCGCCGGATCGGCTGGAACTCCCGGACGAAGACCCCGGCACCCTTGCGCGCTTCGGCCAGCCCTTCCGCCTGGAGGACGGCCAGCGCCTGCCGCGCGGTCATCCGCGCGACCCCGTGCTCGGCCATCAGGTCGTTCTCGCCGGGCAGCCGGTCCCCCGGCGCGTACCGCCCTGCCGCGATGTCACGCCTGAGCGCACCCGCGATGCGCTGGTACTTCGGCTCGCGCGTGCTCCCCGCGGTCGTCATCGAACGTCCTTCCTGATCATCTCTAGACATCCTAGGCGGCCGCCCTTGAGGCGACACCAGGTGCACCCCACCGAATCCAGGGGTGAGATCTCTAGAGATCTGGTGGACGCGACGCCGTCGCCGCTGCTGTAATGACTCACATCTCTAGAGATGTTTCCGTCAGGCACTCTCCCGCTCTGTGAGGCAGCGCCATGCCCTTACCCGATTCCGCCGACACCACCGCTGTGGACGTCCTGCTCCCGCGGCACCCGCGACGCGTCGCCGAGGCACGACAGGCCACCCGCAAGGCACTTGAGGCATGGAGGATCCCCTCGGATGCGGCCGAGGCAGTCGTTCTCGTGGTCAGCGAACTGGTCACCAACGCCATCAGGCATGCGAAGGCGCCCGCGGATCGCCGGATCGGCCTGCGTGTCACGCGCCCCGCGCCCGACCGCGTCCGCGTCGAGGTCGCCGACGCCGGCACCGCGGTCCCCCGGCTCCGAACCCCGCTTGACGACGACGAGTCCTCCCGTGGACTCCCCCTGGTCGCCGCCCTCTCCACACGCCACGGCGTCTGCCCCCGCCGCGACGGCGTCGGCAAGACCGTCTGGGCCGAAGTCCCCACCGACTGAGCCCAGTTCGGGTGGAGCGCCTCCGGCTCAGCCGCCTCGCCTCGCGAACGCCGGGCCCGCCCGTCGTCAAACCCTAGAAGTAGCCCTTCGCGCCGTCGAGGAGTTCGCGGACGATGTCGGCGTGGCCGGCGTGGCGGCCGGTCTCCTCGACGAGGTGGATGAGGATCCAGCGGAGGTTGGCGCTGCCGGCGCGGAAGCCCTGGTGGCGTCCGGCGTCGTCGAGGGACGCGGCGGCGACGATCTCGTTGCTGCGGGCGCACTGGGCCTCGTACTCCGCGAGGAGTCCGGCGATCGGGCGGCCCTCGGTCTGCCAGTCGGCGTCCTCGGTGGACTCGTCGAACGCCGGGTTCTGCTTCTGGTCACCGCCGAGGAACGCAACCTCCAGCCACATGTGCTCGGTCCAGCGCATGTGGGAGATCAGGCCGGCCATCGTCATGGCCGGTGAGGTCGGGATGACCGAGCGGTGCGCGTCCTCGTCCGCGAGCCCCTCGCACTTCCACCGCAGGATCTGCCGCTGCAGGTCCAGCCAGCCGATGAGCGCGGTGCGTTCGTCCGCGTGGAGAGGGGGTCGTTGCAGTTCTGATGCCATGCGGGCGCACGCTACCGGGGAGTTCGGCAGCGGACACCTGATTTACCGGGCACGATCTGCTGCGTGCCCTGCTCTGCTCCGCCCTGCCGCAGCTTCTGAAGTCCACACCGGACGGCGGGGGTTCAACGCCGGGACTTGCGGATGTCGTACCAGTGGATGAGGACTCCGCTGACAGCCGCACCCAGCAGAGTGGAACACCCGCACACCACGCCGTACCACCAGCACTCACCCCATGCCTTGCCCCGTGCCAACTCCAGAAACGCGATCACGACGCAGCAGGCAGCAGCCACGCTCGTGTGCCAGACCAAAGACCAAAGCACGACCCGCCCCCCGTTCCCCGAGAACTTCCAGCATGAGCCGCGCGGACCGATCCGCGCTGCCGCCCGCCGGGTGAACAAACGCGG
>WRCZ01000504.1 GCA_009783685.1 Actinomycetes bacterium | reverse complement strand
GCAGTTCCCCGCGCCCCTCCAAAGCTCGGCCCGACCAGCGCACCCCCCCCGCCCCGAAGGGGCCCCACCCGCCGCACCGGACCAGCCGCCGGCCCGTGGTTACTCGCGCAGTTCCCCGCGCCCCTCCATGGCTCGGCCCAACCAGCGCACCCCCCGCCCCGAAGGGGCCTGACCCACCGCACCGGACCAACCGCCGGCCCGTGGTTGCCCGCGCAGTTCCCCGCGCCCCTCCCGCCCCGAAGGGGCCAGATCCGCCGCACCGGACCAACCGGCGGGGCGTGGTTGCTCGCCCCCCAGAGCTCGGCGCAGCTGGGGGGCTTACGTGGGGGTGGGGCGGAAGGCTATGAGGGCGGCGTCGTCGCGGCGGTCGGACACTCCGGCGAGGAGAAGGGTGCAGATGTCGGCGAGGGGCATGCCTCGGCGGGTGGCGGCGGCGGCCGCTTCGGCGAGGTCGGTCATGCCGTCGGCGAGGTCGGTGCCGGGGACCTCGATCAGGCCGTCGGTGTAGAGGAGCAGCGTGTCGCCGGGGTCCAGGTCGTAGTGCCACGTGGTGCGGGGCAGTGCGGGGGCGACGCAGAGGGGGAGGTCGGGGCCCGCGCCCTCCAGGAAGCGGGGGTGGCCCTCGGCCGGCAGCAGCAGCGGGGGCGGATGGCCGGCGTTGGACCACGCCGCGTGCCAGCCGCCGCCGGCCCGCCGCCGCAACCGCACGTGGACGGCGGTGACCAGCGGCGCGATGGCGAGGCCGTCGACGACCCGGTCGAGCCGGGCCAGGCTCTCGGCCGGGGTGTGCGGACGGGACTGGTCGTAGGCGATGACCCGCAGCATGCTGCGCAGCTGGCTCATCGACGTGGCCGCGTCGAGGTCGTGGCCGGCGATGTCGCCGATGCTCAGGGTCACCGAGCCGTCCGGGAGCAGCAGCGCGTCGTACCAGTCGCCGCCGATCTCCGCGGTCTTGCTGGCCGGCTGGTAGTGCGCGGCCAGCTCCGCGCCGGGCACGCGCGGGGTGGGGGTGAGCAGGGCGCGTTGCAGGGTGAGCGCGGTGTGCCGGGTGCGCTGCAGCTCCAGCGCCTGCCGCAGCGGGTCGCGCACCTCGTGCAGCACCTCGCCGAGCAGCGCGAGGTCGCGGGGGCCGGGCGGCGGGCTGTCGGCGCAACCGGCCGCGCAGGCGAAGGCGACGACCGCCGAGTCGATGACCAGGGGCACCACGGTCAGGCTGGTGGCCCGGGCGGCCCGCAGCCAGTCCAGCGACACCTCCGGCAGGATGCCGGCCGGCGGGCTGCCCGCCGGGAAGACCAGCAGCCGCGGCCGGCGGCTCTCGATGACCTGGCGGGCGATCGGCCCGACCGGGTAGCTCCGGTCGATCAGCGGCGGCAGGTCGGGCAGGCCGGGGCGGGCGGTGGAGGCGACCCGCACGGCGGTGAGCGGCTCGCCGCTGCCGGTCGCGCCTGCCGACGGCAGCAGGAAGACGGCGCAGGCGTCGGTCAGTTCCGGGACGACGGCGCCCGCGACGGCTCCGAACGCCTGGGGCACGTCGTCGGCCGCGGTGACGGTGGCGACCCTGGCCAGCAGCCGCTCGCGCAGACGGTTGCGCCACTGGTCCTCGATGTCGGCGGTCGCGCCGATCCACTCGACGATCTCCCCGTCGCGCACGATGGGCACGGCCCGGGACTGGACGTGGCGGTAGTCGTGCGCGGTGGTGCGCAGCCGGAAGGTGCAGACGAACATGGAGGGGGTGCCCTCGGCCGCCTCCTGCCAGGTGCGGACCAGATGGCCGCGGTCGTGGGGATGGACGAGGGTGAGCCACTGCTCGTCGATCACCGGCCGCCACCGCTTGCCGGTGAAGTCCTCGAAGTCGCCGACCAGCTCGGTGATGGAGCCGTCCGGCTGCATCAGCCACACCGTCTGCGTCACCGCGCCCATCAGCGCCTCGTACCGGTGCAGTGCCTGGTGCCGCTCGGTGGACAGCCGTTCGGCCCGCTCCACGGCCTCCACCTGCGCGGTGGTGTCGACGCAGACGGTGAGCACGCCGCGGCCGAAGCGGGAGAGGACCGGGGAGCAGCTGTAGATGAAGTGGCGGCGTCCGGGGGCGCCGGGAAAGGTGCCCTCGGTGGTGCGCGGCCCGGTGACCTGGCGGCCCAGGCCGTCGTGGAAGACCTCGTCGAGCATCCGCACGTAGCGGGCGGCCCGCTCCTCGCTGAACGCGTCGGCGGCGCGGGCGCCCATCTTGCGGGGCCCGAAGAGGTTGCGGAAGGCGTCGTTGTAGTAGACGAGGCGGTGCTCGGCACCGGAGGTGAGCGCGACCGCCACGATGGCGTCGTCGAACACCTCCGGTTCCAGCTCGGGCACGCCCGTGCCACCGGTCCGCGTCATCCTCCGATCATCGCTCCCCGGGCGGCGGCGGGCGCGGTGGACGGGCGCCCGGGGCGCCCGGCCGGGAGCGCCCGACCGGCAACGATCCACCCGCCGGCGGGTCCGGCCGGTCCCGGCGGGCCCCGGCGGCCCGGCGGGCTTACGGTGGCGGGAGGGCCGGGCGCGGGGGCGCGCCGGGGGACGCACGCGGGCGATCCGGACCGGCAGGCACAGGGGGGATCCGAGCAAGGAAGTCACGCTCATGACCTCAGTTCCCACCGTCACCCTCAACAACGGCGTCACCATCCCGCAGCTGGGCTTCGGAGTGTTCCAGATCCCGCCGGACCGCACCCGGGAAGCGGTGCGCGTGGCGCTGGAGACGGGATACCGGCACGTCGACACCGCCGAGATGTACGGCAACGAGAAGGAGGTCGGCCAGGCCGTCCGGGATTCCGGCCTGCCGCGCGGGGACGTGTTCGTGACCAGCAAGCTCAACAACGGCTACCACAAGTACGAGGACGCGCTCGCCGCGTTCGCCCGCACCATGGACGACCTGGGCCTGGAGTACCTCGACCTGTTCCTGGTGCACTGGCCGCTGCCCGGGGTGGGCGACTACGTCGACACCTGGAAGGCGATGGAGGAGATCTACCGCTCGGGCCGGGTCAAGGCGATCGGCGTGTCCAACTTCCAGCAGGCGCACCTGGAGCGCCTGTTCCGGGAGACCGACGTGGTGCCGGCGGTGAACCAGATCGAGATCCACCCCTACCTGGTCCAGGATCCGCTGCGGGAGTTCGGCCGGGAGCACGGCATCGCCACCGAGGCGTGGTCGCCGATCGCGCAGGGCAAGGTGCTGGACGACCCGGCGATCACCGCGATCGCGGCCCGGGTGCAGCGGACACCGGCCCAGGTCGTGCTGCGCTGGCACCTGCAGCGCGGCGACATCGTCTTCCCGAAGTCGGTGACGCCGGAGCGGGTGGCGGAGAACTTCCGGCTGTTCGACTTCGAGCTGGCGCCCGACGACGTGGCCGCGATCACCGCGCTGAACCGCGACGAGCGCACCGGGCCCGACCCGGACACCTTCAACTACGTGCCCTGACGCGCTACGTGCCCTGAAGCCGTCCGGAGCCGCGCTCGACGAAGCGGGTGAGCAGGACCACCGAGCGCGGCGCGGAACGGTCGCCGTCGATCCGGGAGAACAGCAGGTTGGCCGCGGTGCCGCCGAGGGCCACCGGGTCCTGGCTGACCACGGTGAGCGGCGGGTCCAGGCGCTCGCCCAGCGGCAGGTCGTCGAAGCCGACGACGGCGACGTGCGCGGGCTGGTCGACGCCGTCGAGCACGCCGAGCGTGATCAGGTCGTTGCTGGTGAACACCGCGGTCGGCGGCTGCGGCAGGTCCCGCAGTGCGGTCAGCGCCGCGCGGGCGTGGTCGCGGGAGCGCAGGCCGTGCCGGACCAGGGCCGGATCGGCAGGCAGGCCGCCTGCTGCGAGCGCCTCCAGGTAGCCGGCGTGCCGCTCGGCCTGGGTCCAGATGTCGTACCGGTCGCCGAGGTAGGCGATGCGGGTGTGGCCGTGGTCGAGCAGGTGGCCGACCGCGCGTCTGGCGCCGGCCCGGTTGTCGACGGTGACGGTGTCGACGGCCAGGCCCTTGGCGGGCCGGTCGACGCACACCACGCGGGTGCCGGCCCGCATGGGCTGCTTGAGGAAACCGTGGCCACCGATGGTCGGCACGAGGATCAGCCCGTCGACCTGGCGGGCGGTGAAGGCGGCGATGACCTCGCGCTCCCGCCGCGGCTCGTCGTTGGTGCTGCCGACGAGCACCACGTAGCCACGGCGGTGCGCCTCGTCCTCGACCGAACGGGCCATCAGCGCGTAGAACGGGTTGGCGAGGTCGTCGACCACCAGGCCGATGGTGGCCGTGCCGAGGTTCTTCTGGCGCAGGTGGCGGGCGTTGTCGTTGCGCTGGTAGCCGAGCCTGCGGACCGCCTGCTCGACCCGGGCGGCGGTCTCGGGTGCCACGCCGGCCTCGCCGGACACCACCCGGGACACGGTCATCGGGCTGACACCCGCGACACGGGCGACGTCCTTCATCGTCGGTCGCTTCACGGGCCTCCTCGTCACGGGACCACCTCGGCCGATGCTCGGCCGTGTCG
>WRCZ01000503.1 GCA_009783685.1 Actinomycetes bacterium | reverse complement strand
TGGGAGTCCGGCGCCGTCTCCCTCCTCACCGAGGCCGTCGACTGGCCCGAGACCGGCCGTCCCCGCCGGGCGGCCGTGTCCTCCTTCGGCATCAGCGGCACCAACGCGCACCTGATCCTGGAAGCCCCGCCGGCGGACGTGCCCGCGCCGGCCGCCGGACCCGAGGCCACGGCCGACGGCGAGCGGAGCGCGGACGGTCCCGCTGTCGCGGACGGTCCCGTCCCGTGGGTGCTGTCCGCCAAGAGCGAGGCCGCGCTGCGGGACCAGGCCGCGCGCCTGCACCGCCATCTGGCGGCCCGTCCCGGCGACGCACCGGCCGAGGTCGGCCGCGCGCTGGCCACCACGCGCTCGGCGTTCGAGCGGCGGGCGGTCGTACTCGGCGACACCGCCGAGGAGTTGATGACCGGCCTGGCCGCACTCGCGGACGGCACGGAGAGCGGTGCGGCGCGGGGCGCGGAGGGCGGCGCTGACGTCGTCCGCGGGACGGCCGCCGCCGGCCGTACCGTGTTCGTCTTCCCCGGCCAGGGCTCGCAGTGGGCCGGCATGGCGCTGGACCTGCTGGACTCCTCGCCCACCTTCGCGGCGTCGATGGCGGCGTGCGACCGCGCGATCGGCCGGCATGCCGGCTGGTCGCTCCTCGACGTCCTGCGGGGCGCGCCCGGCGCGCCCGACCTGGACCGGGTGGACGTGGTGCAGCCGGCGCTGTTCGCCGTCATGGTGTCGCTGGCCGAGCTGTGGCAGGCGGCGGACGTGCGGCCGGACGCGGTCGTCGGGCACTCCCAGGGCGAGATCGCCGCGGCCTACGTGGCGGGCGCGCTGTCGCTGGACGACGCGGCCGCCGTGGTCGCGCTGCGCAGCAAGCTGCTCGTCGCCCTGGCGGGCACCGGCGCGATGGCGTCGGTGCCGCTGCCGGTGGCCGACGTGGAGCGGCGGCTGCCCGCGTGGGACGGCAGGGTCGGCGTGGCCGCGGTCAACGGGCCCACCGCGACGGTGGTGTCCGGCGATCCGCAGGCCGTGCGGGAACTGGTCGACGCCTGCGTGGCGGAGGGGGCGAGGGCCCGGGTGATCCCGGTGGACTACGCCTCGCACTCCCACCACGTCGAGCGGATCCACGACGAGTTGCTCGCCTGCCTGTCCGGGCTGCGGCCGCGCACCGCACGGATCCCCTTCCACTCGACGGTCACCGGCGGCGTCATCGACACCGCCGTGATGGATGCCGGCTACTGGTACCGCAACATCCGCCAGCGGGTGCTGTTCTCCCAGGTCACCGCGGCGCTGGTGAACTCGGGGCACACCCTGTTCGTCGAGGCGAGCCCGCATCCGGTGCTGACCGTGGGCGTCGAGCAGACCGTCGACGGCGAGGACGCCGAGGCCGCCGTGATCGGCACGCTGCGCCGCTCCAAGGACGGCCGCCGCGAGTTCGTCACGGCACTGGCCAGGGCCTGCGCGCACGGCGCGCCGGTCGACTGGCCCGCGGCCCGCCTCGGCGAGGCCCGCGGGACCGCGGTGGCGCTGCCGACGTACGCGTTCCAGCGCGCCCGGCACTGGGTCGAGGCGGCCGGCGGTGCGGGCGACGTGACGGCCGCGGGACTGACCGGCAGCGGGCATCCGCTGCTGGGCGCGGCCCTCGAACTCCCCGACGGCGGGCAGGTGCTGACCGGCCGGCTGAGCCTGCGGACGCATCCGTGGCTCGCCGACCACGCCGTGCTGGACACGGTGCTGCTGCCCGGCACGGCGTTCGTCGAGTTGGCGGCGCACGCGGCCGCGGCGGTGGGCTGCGGCGGCGTCGAGGACCTGACGCTGGAGGCGCCGCTGGTGCTCGCCGAGCGCGGTGACGTCCGGCTGCAGGTCGTCGTCGGCCCGGCCGGCGACGGCGGGCGCCGCCCGGTCTCCGTGCACGGGCAGTCCGGTACGGCCGGTCCCGACGAGCCGTGGACGCGGCACGCCCACGGCCAGCTCTCGCCGGCCGCCGGGTCCGAGGCGTTCTCCCTCGCCCAGTGGCCTCCCGCGGGCGCCGAGCCGGTCGAACTCGGCGACGTCTACCAGCAGTTCGCCGCAGCGGGCCTCGCGTACGGGCCGGCGTTCCAGGGGCTGCGCGCGGTGTGGACCGGCGACGGCTCGGTGTACGCCGAAGTCGACGTGCCGGAGAGCACCGCGGTCGCGGGCTTCGGCGTCCATCCGGCGCTGCTGGACAGCGCGCTGCACGCGCTGGCGGTGACCGGCACGGACCCGGCGGTGCCGGCGGGCGCGGCCGATGCCGGCGGTCCCGATCTGCGGCTGCCCTTCTCGTGGTCGGGCGTGGCCCTCCACCCCGAGGGTCCGGCCGGCGTGCGGGCGCTGCGCGTCCGGCTGCGCCCGTCAGCCGACGGCGGCACCGCCCTCGCGCTGGCCGACTCCACCGGCCGGCCCCTGGCCTCCGTCGCGTCCCTGGTGCTGCGGCCGATCACGCCCGCCCAGCTCGCCGCGGTCCGTACGACACGCCGCGCCGCCCTGTACGAGGTGGGCTGGAACCGCGCCGCGGACACGCTTCGGCCGCTCGGCCGGGACGCGGACGTGCCGGCCGGTGCGTGGGCCGTGCTGGGCGGCACGCTGACCGCCCTCAACAGCCAGGCCGGCGACGGCGGTTCGTCCGGTGACCCGCACTCCGGCTCCATCCGGCACTTCGCCGGTCTCGACGCGCTGCGCACCGCTCTGGCGGAGGGCGCGCCCGCCCCGGACGTGGTCCTCGTGCCACTGGCCGACGGCGCGCACGGTGCCGACGGTGTGGACGGCGTGGAAAGCGGTGACAGCGGTGACGGCGGCCCGAGGGCCGCGGCGCCCGACCGCGCGCTCGCGGCGTCGCGGCACGCCCTGGGGCTGCTCCAGGAGTGGCTCGCCGACGCCGCGCCCGCGGGCACACGTCTCGTCCTCGTCTCGCGGGGCGCGCTCGCCGCGGGCGGCGGGCAGGACGGGCTGGACCCGGCGGCGGCCGCGGTGGGCGGCCTGGTCCGCAGCGCGCAGGCGGAGAACCCGGACCGGTTCGTGCTGCTCGACGTCGACACGTGGGACGTCCCCGCGGACGCCCTGGCCGCCGCCGTGGAGCTGGCAACGGCGTCGGGCGAGCCGCAGGTCGCCGTGCGCGGCGACGCCGTGTACGTGCCGCGGCTCGCCCGGGCGGCCGCGCCCGAGGCCGCCCCACGACCGGCGGCGCGGCCGCTGGACGCCGACGGAACGGTCCTGATCACCGGCGGCCTCGGCACCCTCGGCCGGCTGGTGGCCCGCCACCTCGTCGCCGAGCACGGCGTCCGGCATCTGCTGCTGACCGGCAGGCGCGGCGCCACCGCCGAGGGCGCGGAGGACCTGCGGGCCGAACTGGCCGCGCTGGGCGCCGAGGTGAGCTTCGCCGCGGTGGACACGGCCGATCGCGAGGGACTGCGCCAGGTGCTGGCGGCGGTGCCCGGACGCCACCCGCTGACCGGCGTGTTCCACGCCGCGGGCGTCATCGACGACGCGATGGTCGGCTCGCTGACCGGCGCGCGCCTGGAGACGGTGCTGCGGCCCAAGGCCCACGGCGCCTGGCATCTGCACGAGCTGACGCAGCATCAGGACCTTGCGGCCTTCGTGCTGTTCTCGTCCGCGGCCGGCGTGCTGGGCAGCCCGGGACAGGGCAACTACGCGGCCGCCAACAGCTTCCTGGACGCGCTCGCCGCCCACCGGCACGCGCGGGGCCTGCCCGCGACGTCGCTCGCCTGGGGCCTGTGGGAGGAGGGCAGCGGCATGACCGCCCACCTGGAGCGCACCGACCGGGTGCGGATGAACCGGGGCGGCCTCGCTCCGTTGCCGACCGCGGACGGTCTGGCCCTGCTCGACGAGGCGCTCGCCGCCGGCCGGCCCCTCCTGGTACCCGTGCAGCTGGACTCCGCGGCACTGGCCGCGCAGGCCGCGGCGGGAATGCTGCCGCCGGTGCTGCGGGGCGTGGTGCGCGCGCCGGCCCGCAGGACGGACGCGGCGGGGCCGTCGCTGGCCGAGCGGCTGACCGGCCTGGACGACGCGGAGCAGCGCACGCTGCTGCTCGAAGTGGTGTGCGGGCAGGTCGCGGCGGTCCTCGGGCACGAGGGCGCGGAGGCGGTCGATCCCGGGCGGGCCTTCCAGGACTTCGGGTTCGACTCGCTGACCGCCGTCGAGCTGCGCAACCGGCTCAACGCGCTCACCGGCCTGCGGCTGCCGGCGACCCTCGTCTTCGACTACCCGACCGCCGCGGGGCTCGCCGAGCGGCTCAGGGAGCTGGTCGCGCCCCAGCCCGCCGCGCCGGCGTCCGCGCTGGACGCGTTCGACCGGATCGTCACCGCGCTGGGCGAACTGGCCCCGGACGACGGGGAGCGCGCCGAGATCGGCCGCCGCCTGCAGTCGCTGGCCGCGCAGTGGACGCACGCCGGCCAGGGTGGCGGCGCGGCCGTCGCCGAGCGGATCCAGGCGGCCTCCGCCGAGGAGGTTCTCGCCTTCATCGACCAGGAGCTGAAGCGGAGT
>WRCZ01000502.1 GCA_009783685.1 Actinomycetes bacterium | reverse complement strand
CTGCCCCACAGGGTGTCGGCGGGGTCGGGGGAGAAGCCGCGGCGGGGTGTGGCGTCGAAGAGCGGGCTGAGGGCGCTGCCCGAGCAGGGGTTGGGCGACAGGTGGTAGCCGTGCAGGTCGGGGGTGCGGTCGGCCGGGTCCCAGGCGACGACCGCGCCGGCCCACACCGCGGACGCGGCGAGCGCGCCGCCGAACGCCCACAGCCAGTGCTGCGGTATCCGGCGCCGCGGTGCCGGCTCGCGGCCCGCGGTGGCGAGCAGGTCGTCGTCCGGGGGCGGGACGGAGCCGAGGTCGCGGGGGGCCGCGGGACCGGGCAGGTCGACGAGCCCGCCGGTCAGTTCCGGTTCGGAGATCACACTGCTCCCCCCGCGGTTGTCGGGTGCGCGCTGCGCGTCGGGTCAGTATGCGTGTGCGAAGGCGGGTCGGGAAGGCCCGTCCGGAAACAGGTTCGAATGCGCCGGCGGCGCCGCGGGCTCGCCGCGGCGGCCGCCCGGATGCTCCCGCGCGGTCAGGCGATCCGCGCCAGGTCGTCGGCCAGGACCGCGCCGAGCAGCGGTTCCCCGCGCACCCACCGCTCGACCTCGTCGACGGCGTAGGCGCCCAGGCGCCGCACCTCGGTGCCCTGGCAGCCCGCGATGTGCGGGGTCAGCAGGACGTTGGGCAGAAGGTGCAAGGGGTGGCCGGCCGGCAGCGGTTCGGGTTCGGTGACATCCAGGTAGGCGTCGAGGCGCCCGGCCGCGCACTCGCGGGTGAGTGCCTCGGTGTCGACCAGCCGGCCGCGCGCGGTGTTGACGACCGCGGCGCCGTCGCGGAGCAGCGCCAGCCGGCGGGCGTCGACGAGGTGGTGGGTCTCGGGCAGGTCGGGGGCGTGCACGGTCACGACGTCGCTGCGCCGGAACAGCTCGTCGGGGCCGACCAGTTCGACGCCCAGCCGGTCCGCCTCGGCCGCGGGGACGTAGGGGTCGGCGAGCAGCACGCGGAAGCCGGCGGGGGAGGCGGTCAGGCGGGCGATCACGCCGCGGCCGATGCGGGAGGCGCCGATGACGCCGACGGTCGCGCCGTCGGCGCCGGTGCGCTCCTGGTGTCCGGGCAGTTGCCCGCCGGTGTAGCCGGCCGCGGCGCCGAGGGTGCGGCGGGCGGCGAGCCAGACGGTCGCCAGGGTGAACTCGATGACGGGTGCCGCGTTCGCGTCGGCCGCGGAGGAGACGGCGACGCCGCGCTGCCAGACCTCGGGCCGCACATGGCCCTTGACGCTGCCGGCCGCGTGGATGACCGCGGCCAGCCGCGGGGCCCGCTCCAGGGCCGCGGTGTCCAGTACGGGACTGCCCCAGCCGGTGAACAGCACGTCGGCCGCGGCCAGCGCGGCGCCGGCGTCGTCCCAGTCGGTGACCGGGGCCGGGTGGACGTCGGCCAGCGCGTCGAGCCGGGCGCGCAGCGGTGCCGGAAGGACCAGATCCAGGATGTCCGGGCGCATCGCCAGCACCAGCTTCGGACGCTCCGCCATGTCGGTGCCTCACATCTCGCCGCGTAATCGGTTACATCTTCGGTAGGAGCCTAGGGTGGGGATCGTCGCACGTCAACGGCCGTCAGGACCAAGGGGATTCGAGATCCTTGTGGTTTCCAGGGTGTTGACGGTGTCCTGGTGGTGCGCGAGGGGTTGACCTGTCGTAGTAACCGGTTTAGGTGTCATGCTGACCCGTCGGCCCGCGCCGCCGTCCCCCGGGGGCACCCGCCGCACGGGGCGGTTTCCCACGGTCACCCATTACCCTGGGGCGGCGGCGCGGGGCGGGGACGGACCTTCGGATGGCGGGGATGGCGGAGACTTCACCAGGACCGGGCACGGCCGGCGGCACGGGCCCGGGCGCGGGCCCGGCGTCCGGCACGCGACGGGTCACGATCCGCGACGTCGCGGGCCGCGCGGGCGTCTCGGTGGCCACCGTCTCCCGCGTGCTCGCCGGCAACTACCCCACGTCGGCCGCGGCCCGCGCCAAGGTGCTGCGCGCGGTGAAGGACCTGGACTACGTCATCGACGGCCGGGCCCGGGCGCTGGCCGGCACCGGCCCCAAGACCGTCGCGGTCATCGTGATGTCCGTGGACAGCCCCTTCTACGCCAACGTGGCGCAGGGCGTCGAGCAGGAGGCCGCCGCCCGCGGCCGGCTGTGCATGGTGTGCAGCCACGGCGGGGACGAGGCCCGCGAGTTGGCGCTGGTGCAGATGATGCGCGAGCAGCGCGCCGAGTTCGTGGTGCTGGTCGGCGGCGCCGTCGAGGACGAGCGCTACCGGGCCCGCCTGACGGAGTACGCGCACGGCCTGGCGGCCGCCGGATCCCGGCTGGTGCTGTGCGGCCGCCCGGCGCCCGGCCCCGACACCCCCGTGCTCGTCGTCGAGTACGACAACGAGGCGGGTGCCTACGCGGTCGTCAGCCACCTGCTGTCGGCCGGGCACCGCGACATCCTCTACCTGGGCGTCCTGCCCGGGTACTCCACCGTCGAGCCGCGGATCGCCGGCTACCGGCGGGCGCTCGCCGACCACGGCCTGCCGCCGTCCGCCGAGCGCGTCCGCGGCTACGGCCTGGGCCGCAGCCACGGCTACGACGCGATGCGGCAGATCCTCGCCGACTGCGACGGCCGCCCCGACTTCACCGCGGTCTTCGCCGGCGACGACCAGGCCGCGGCCGGCGCGATGGCCGCGATGCGCGAGTTCGGCCTGCGCACCCCCGAGGACGTCTCGGTCGTCGGCTACAACAACGACGCCCTCGCGCAGGACCTCAACCCGCCGCTGACCACCGTCAACATCCCCTCGTACGAGCTGGGACGGGAGGCGGTCCGCCTGGCGCTCGCGGAGGCCGCCGCGTCGCCGGCCCGCGCCACCACCCAGAAGCGGCACGTGCTGGGGACCCACACGGTGCTGCGCGACTCGGTGGCCAGGCCGCGGCACTGAGCGGCCGGGATCAGGGCAGGACGACGGCGTCCGGGACGGACGGCGGCAGGGTCGCGGCCGTCTCGGCGCCCAGCGCCAGCCGCACGTCGGCGTCCTGCCACAGCGGGGTCTGCCAGCGGGCCAGGGCCTGTTCCGGCGAGCGGACGACGGCCAGCGTGGGCAGGCCGGCGGCGTACCCGCCGGACAGCAGGTCCGGCAGGGCGGGCAGCGGGGCGAGGGCGGCGACGTCGTCCAGCACGAACGTCAGTGGTGGGTCGAGCCGACCGGCGGATGACCCTGCGGCCATGCGCCGGCCGTGCTCGACCACGCACGAGACGAGTGCGGTCAGCAGCGGCATCGCACCCGGACGGGACCGCGGATCCTCGATCCGCTCGCCCACTACATAGAGCGTTCCCCGTTCCGCGGTGAAGGATTCCAGGTCGAGGCCGCCGACCCGGCCCGGATTGCACGCGTCGCGGAAGTGGACGGCGTTCAGCGGCTCCAGGATCCGGCGGATCAACGCCTGGGCGGCGTCCCGGCGTTCGGGGTGGGCGTGGATCACCGACTCCAGCTCGCCGCTCCAGCCGGAGGCCGCGCCGGTGTCGGTGCGCAGGATCCGCACCGCGTCGCCCGAGGTGGCGCCGCCGCCCGCCCAGCGGTGGATCTGCCGGAACGGCTGGCCGTCCACGGCCGCCGCGTGCAGCCAGCAGCGCAGCAACGTCACCGCGGTGTCGTGCACGATCGCCTCGTCGGCGCGGGCGGTGCGCAGCGGGGCCAGCAGCGCGGCGGCCCGGTGCCTGGCGGTCTCCGGGTGCGTGCAGCCGTCGTGCGGCGCCCACCTCAACCGCCCCGGCACGTCCAGCAGATGGCCCGGGTCGTAGACGTGGACCGGGCCCAGCTTCGCGCGGTTGCCGACGGTCTGCTGGTACGTGTCCTGGTCGGCGGTGGTCACCACGGCCGGGCCCGCCGCGGCCAGCACCGCGGGCTGCACGACCCGCTTGGCCTTGTCGCTGCGCGGCCCGGCGAACAGCACATAGGTGCGCGTCACCTCGCCGTCGCCCAGCGCCGGCGCGTGCCGGTCGGCGAAGCCGGCCGCCGCGGCCGCTCCCGCCGCCAGAGCGGCGACACCCGCCGCGTCCGCGGGCTGTCCGGCGACCGGCGCCAGCCGGGTGGTGGGGGCGTCGTCGCGGGCGCCACCGGGTGCGGCGGCCTGCGGGACGGTGCGGAACCAGGCGTCCAGGCTGGTCGCATCGTCCTTGGCGGCCGGGACCCGGCCGCGCGGGCGCGGCACCGCGGCGGGCTCGGCGTCCGCGTCCGTCTCCTCGGAGTCCTCGAACTCCCCTGATCCGTCGGGGTCCTGGGGGTCCGCCTCGGGACGCGGCGGCTGCGGCGCGCGACGTGCGGCGCGGGCCGGCCGGGCGGGGCGCGCGGCCGGGCGGCGCCGGCCGCCGTTCCGCAGCCGGGACATGGATCCCAGCACCCACATCGTGAACACCAGCAGCAGCACGATCTGCCCGATGAACACGCCCCAGAACAGTCCCGAGCCGGACAGCTCGCGGGCCGGGGTACCCGGCCACGCCGCGGCCAGGTCG
>WRCZ01000501.1 GCA_009783685.1 Actinomycetes bacterium | reverse complement strand
GGCCTTGCCCTGTGTCATCGTGCTCAGCGCACCCAGAGGGTGATCGTGGCGCCCTTGGGAGCCTGGCCGCCGCCGTCCGGGGACTCGCTGAACACCGTGTCGCCGAAGAAGACGGTGATCACCCGCACGTCGAAGCCGGCGTCCTTCAGGATCTGCTTCGCCTCGTCGGAGTGCTTGCCCTTGACGTCGGGGACGTCCACCATCTGCTGGCCCTTGGACACCGTGATGGTCACCGTGTCGCCGGTACCCGCCTGGGCGCCCGCGTCGGGGGACTCCAGGGCCACGGTGTCCTTGTCGGCCTTGTCCGAGTACACCTTGCCGGGCGCCAGGACCACCTTCAGCCCGGCGTCCTCCAGCGCCTGCTGGGCGTCCGCCACCGACTGGCCGACCACGTCCGGCACCTCGACCGGCTCGCCGCGCGAGACGGTGATCTCCACCGGCGTGCCCGGCGCGCGGCTCGCCGCGCCCGCGGGGTCGGTGGAGACGACCTGGCCGTTGGGCACGTCCGAGCTGAACACCTTGGACACGGTGCCCGGGGTCAGGCCGGCTGCGGACAGCGCCTTCCTGGCGTCGTCCAGGGACTTGCCGGACACGTCGGGCACCTTCACCACCTGCGGGCCCCTGGACACCGTCAGCGTCACCGTCCCGTTGGAGCGGATCCGCTTCCCGGGCGCGGGGTCGGTGGAGATCACGCTGCCGCGCGGCACGTTCAGCGAGTACGCCTGCTTCACCTTGCTGTCCAGGCCGGCCGCCGACAGCTTCTTCTGCGCCTCGCCCTGCGGCAGGGTCAGCACACCCGGCACCTTGGTGAACTGGCCGTCGCTGATGTACCAGACGCCGGCGCCGACGCCGACCAGTGCCAGCAGCACCAGGAGCACGGCCAGCGGGCCGCGGCGGCCGCGCCGCGCCCGGGTCCCGGAGCCGGGCGCCGCGCCGCCGGCACCAGCGGCCGGCTGCTCCGGTTCCGGCCGCTCCGGCGGCGGCAGCAGCAGCCGGCTGGTGCGGTTGAGCGCCGCGTCGTCGCCGGCACCGGATCCGGCCGGGGCGTCAGCAGCGTGCGAGGCCGGCACGGCGTCCGCGACGGGCAGCGGCACCACGCTGGTCCGCTCCTCCGACCCGGCCGGTACCGCGTCGGCCGGCGGGCGCAGCCGCATCTGCACGGTGCCCTCGTCGTTCCCGCCGCCCGCACCGGGAGCCGCGACCGCCCGCGGGTCCCCGGGCCGCCCGTCGAGCTGGTCGGCGGTCAGCGTCGCGCGGACCGCGCGCACCTCGGCGAGCATCTCCACCGCGTCCGCCGGGCGCTCCTCGGGGACGCGCGCCGACGCCCGGGCGACCAGGGCGTCCAGCCCCGGGGCGACCGACGGCGCCAGCGCCGAGGGAGCCGGCACGTCCTCGTTGAGGTGCTGGTAGATCACCTTCATCGGGGTGTCGCCGGGGTACGGCTTGCGGCCGGTCAGCATCTCGTAGAGCACCAGGCCGCAGGCGTACACGTCGCTGCGCTGGTCCACGGTGCCGTGCCCGATCTGCTCGGGCGCGAGGTAGGAGACGGTGCCCAGCAGGGCCCCGGTGGACGCGCTGGTCTGGGTGTCGACCGCCCTGACCAGCCCGAAGTCGGCGACCTTCACCCGGCCGTCGTCCCCTATCAGGACGTTCTCCGGCTTCATGTCGCGGTGCACGAGACCGGCCCGGTGCGCGGCGCCGAGCGCGGCCAGCACCGGCTCCAGGATGTCCAGGGCCGCCCGCGGCTGCAGCGCGCCGCGCTCCCTGAGCACGTCGCGCAGCGTGCAGCCGGCGATGTACTCCATCGCCAGGTAGACGTACGTGCCGTCCTGGCCCTGGTCGAAGACGCCCACCACGTTCGGGTGGGCCAGCTTGGCGACCGCCTTCGCCTCGCGGATGAACCGCTCCACGAAACCGGTGTCGCCGGCCAGGCCCGGGTGCATCACCTTCAGCGCGAGCACGCGGTCGAGCCGGGTGTCCACGGCCCGGTAGACCGTCGCCATCCCCCCGACGGCGACGCGGCCCTCGACCCGGTACCGCCCGTCGAGCACCTGCCCGACGAGCGGGTCCTGCACGCTGATGTCCACGACGCCCGATTCTACGAGTCCGGCTTGCCCCATCCGGCGGTACGCGCCCGCTCTGTGCCGCACCCGTGGCGATCCGGAACAATTCCGTGACCTGGATGACCTGGATGCCGGGGACGACCTGGCCTCGGCCGGGGCCAGGTCAGCCGGCCAGGGCCGCGCCGGGCGCCCCTCAGAAGGCCGGGCGCTCGGGGTCGAGGTCCGCGGTGCCGTCGGCCGGGGAGGAGGCCAGGGCGTGGTGGCGGCGGGGGATGCGACCGGCCCGGTGGGCGAGCCGCCCGGCCGTGACGGCGTCCCGCATCGCCTGGGCCATCAGCACCGGCTCCCGGGCCCGGGTCACCGCGGAGGCCAGCATCACCGCGGCGCAGCCCAGCTCCATCGCCAGCGCCGCGTCCGAGGCCGTCCCCGCGCCCGCGTCCAGGATCACCGGCACGCCCGCTCGCTCGGTGATGAGCGAGAAGTTGTGCGGGTTGCGGATCCCGAGGCCCGAGCCGATGGGGGAGCCCAGCGGCATGATCGCCGCGCACCCCACGTCCTCCAGCTTGCGGGCCAGCACCGGGTCGTCGCTGGTGTACGGCAGCACCGTGAACCCGTCGTCCACCAACGTCTCGGCGGCGTCGAGGAGTTCGACCGGGTCGGGCAGCAGCGTCCGCTCGTCGGCGATGACCTCCAGCTTGACCCAGTCGGTGCCCAGCGCCTCGCGGGCCAGCCGGGCGGTCAGCACCGCCTCGCCGGCGGTGTAGCAGCCCGCGGTGTTGGGCAGCACCCGGATGCCGTGCGCGGCCAGCACCGACAGCACCGAGCCCTTCGTGGACGGGTCCAGGCGGCGCATCGCCACCGTGGTCAGTTCGGTGCCGGAGGCCAGGAGCGCCTGTTCCAGCACCTCCAGGCTGGGCGCGCCGCCGGTGCCCATGATCAGGCGGGAGGTGAACGCGGCGTCGCCGATCCGCAGCAGGTCGTCCATGGTCAGCCTCCCTGCACGGCGGTGAGGATCTCCACCCGGTCGCCGTCGGCCAGCGGGGTCGCCGCCCAGCGGGCGCGCGGGACGACCGTCTCGTTGACGGCGGCGGCCACCCCGGACGGAGCGGCGGTGAGCGAGGCCACCAGGGACTGCAGGACGACCGGCGCGGCCAGCGCCCGCGGCTCCCCGTTGACGTGCACGGTGATCGTCATGCCGGCTGCTCCTGCCGCGCGGGGGCGAACCGCTGGGCGCCGAACGCCCGCGCGTAGGGCGGCAGTCCGCCGTCCGCGGAGGTCAGCACCTCGGCCATCGCGTCGCCGGTCACCGGGGTGAGCAGCACCCCGTTGCGGTGGTGGCCGGTGGCCAGCAGCAGGCCGTCCACGGCGGTGGCGCCGAGCAGCGGCGCGTTGTCCGGCGAGCCGGGCCGCAGCCCGGCCAGCATCTCGGTGAGCGGGAGTTCGGTGATGCCTGGCACCAACTCATGGGCGTCCCGCAGCAGTTCGTAGACGCCGCCGGCGGTGACGGTGGTGTCCCAGCCGAACTCCTCGCTGGTCGCGCCCAGGACCAGCTCGCCGTTCTCGCGCGGCACCAGGTAGACATGGCTGCCGCGGACCACCGCGCGCACCGTGCGGGACAGGAACGGCGCGTGGCCCGCGGGGATCCGCAGCCGCAGGATCTGGCCCTTGACCGGGCGTACCGGCGGCAGGAGTTCGGGGGGCAGCCCGCCGATGCGGCCGCTCTCGCTGCCCGCGGCCAGCACGGTCCGCCCGGCCGCCAGCACGGTCCCGTCGTCGAGCACCACGCCGGTCGCGCGGCCCGCCGCCGTGTCGATCCGGGAAGCGGTCGCCCGGACGAAGGCCACGCCGGTGCGCTCGGCTGCCCGCAGCAGGGCAGCGGCCAGCCGCCGCGGGTCGACCTGGTGGTCGCCGTCCACCCGCAGCCCGCCGCGCACCCCCGGTGCGAGCAGCGGCTCCAGGCGGCGGCAGTCCCGGCCGCCCAGCCAGTGCGACTCCAGGCCCAGCGACGTCTGGAAGGCGTGCAGGTCGCGCAGATGCGCGCGGTCGTCCGCGTCCAGCGCGACCGCGAGCGTGCCGCAGCGCCGGTAGCCGGTGTCCAGGCCGGTGAGGTCCTCGAGCTCCGCGACGAACGCCGGATAGCGCTGCGCCGAGGCCAGGTTGAGGTCGAGCAGCGTCTGCTCGCCGTACTGCAGCTCGGTCACCGCGGCGAGCATGCCGGCGGCCACATGGGCGGCGCCGCCGCCGGGCGCCGGGTCCACCACCGTGGTCCGCAGGCCGCGTTGGGCGGCGCGCCAGGCGGTGACCAGTCCGATCAGGCCGCCGCCGACGACCAGGACGTCAGGCGCGGGCGCGGTGCGGGCGGACGGAGCGGACGGGGTGGACGGAGCGGACGGAGTGGATGGGGGTGTGTGGCTGCGCGTCAACGCGCTCTCCCTTCGCCGGCATGACCCGGATCAGGTTCGTACG
>WRCZ01000500.1 GCA_009783685.1 Actinomycetes bacterium | reverse complement strand
GCGACCGTGCGCCTGGCCCGCTGCTGTACGCCGGTGCCGCCGGACCGCGTGACGGGATTCGTCATCCGCGGCGGCACCGTCGCCGTCCACCGGGTGGAGTGCCCGTCCACGGCGCGGATGACCGCCGCGGGACGCGCTCCGGTGCCGGTGCGCTGGCGCGAGGACCAGCCCGCCGGCGGCTACCGGGCCACCGTGCTCGCCGAGGCGCTCAGCCGGCCGCGGCTGCTCGCCGACCTCACGGAGGTCATCGCGGGGCAGGGCGTGGGCATCGTGTCGGCCGCCGTGGAGCCGCCGCAGGAGCACCGCGTCCGCCACACCTACACCGTCGAGCTGCCCGACGCCGGGGCCCTGTCCGCCCTGATGCGCGCGATGCGCGCGGTCCCGGGCGTCTATGACGTGTACCGGGCACAGCTCGCCGTCACCGCCCGGCACTGAACTGCGGTTTTGCCGCCCTCCGCGGCGGTCGTCGGGAATGCGCCGTGCCTCCGGACCGTTGTGACTGTGGGCGAGCGGAGCACCGCGATGTGCAGCGCCGACCGGGACGCGGGCGGGAAACCAGGTGACCGCGTCCGCGTGGCGTGCGACCATCGACAGTGACGGTGCGCGAGCGCCGCCCGACTCTGACCGAACGAACAAAGGATCCAATGACCTCCAACCCTTCATCCTCTTCGGACGACCGCCAGCGCCTCCCCGAGAGCCTTCGGGCCGACGCCCTGATGGAAGAGGAGGTCGCCTGGAGTCTTGAGATCGACGGTGAGCGGGACGGCGACCAGCTGGACCGGGCCGAACGTGCCTCCCTGCGCAGGGTCGCCGGGCTCTCCACCGAACTGCAGGACATCACCGAGGTCGAGTACCGGCAGCTCCGCCTGGAGCGTGTGGTGCTCGTCGGCGTCTGGACCCACGGGACCGTGGACGACGCCGAGAACTCCCTGGCCGAACTGGCCGCCCTCGCCGAGACCGCCGGCGCCCTGGTGCTCGACGGCGTCATCCAGCGCCGCGACAAGCCGGACCCGGCCACGTACATCGGCTCGGGCAAGGCACAGGAGCTGCGGGACATCGTGGTGGAGACCGGTGCCGACACCGTCGTCTGCGACGGTGAGCTCAGCCCCGGCCAGCTGATCCACCTCGAGGACGTCGTCAAGGTCAAGGTGGTGGACCGCACCGCGCTGATCCTCGACATCTTCGCGCAGCACGCCAAGTCCCGTGAGGGCAAGGCACAGGTCTCGCTGGCGCAGATGCAGTACATGCTGCCGAGGCTCCGCGGCTGGGGCCAGTCGCTGTCCCGGCAGATGGGTGGCGGTGGCTCCGGCTCCTCGGGCGGCGGTATGGCCACCCGTGGTCCCGGTGAGACCAAGATCGAGACCGACCGGCGGCGCATCCGCGAGAAGATGGCGAAGATGCGCCGGGAGATCGCGGACATGAAGACCAGCCGCGACCTCAAGCGCCAGGAGCGCAAGCGCCACAAGGTGCCGTCGGTGGCGATCGCCGGCTACACCAACGCGGGCAAGTCCTCGCTGCTCAACCGCCTGACCGGGGCGGGAGTGCTGGTGGAGAACGCCCTGTTCGCCACTCTGGACCCGACCGTGCGCCGGGCCGAGACGCCGGGCGGGCGGCTGTACACGCTGGCCGACACCGTCGGGTTCGTCCGGCATCTGCCGCACCACCTGGTCGAGGCGTTCCGCTCCACCATGGAGGAGGTCGCCGACGCCGACCTCATCCTGCACGTGGTCGACGGTGCGCACCCGGTGCCGGAGGAGCAACTCGCGGCGGTCCGCGAGGTGTTCCGCGATGTCGGCGCGCTCGACGTGCCGGAGATCGTCGTGGTGAACAAGGCCGATGCCGCCGACCCGCTCGTGCTGCAGCGGCTGCTGCGCAACGAGAAGCACGCCATCGCGGTCTCGGCCCGTACCGGCCGGGGCATCCAGGACCTGCTGGAGCTGATCGACGAGGAGCTCCCGCGGCCCGACGTGGAGGTGGAGGCACTCGTGCCGTACACCCACGGCGGGCTGGTGTCCCGGGTGCACGCCGGCGGCGAGGTGCTCTCCGAGGAGCACACCGGTGACGGCACGCTGCTGAAGGTGCGGGTGCACGAGGAACTGGCCGCCGAACTGGCGCCGTTCACCCTCGCGGCACGCCACTGACGGCATCGGCGCCGCAGCGCCGACGGTTGACCGTGCCCTCGGGCCGGCAGACGAACGGGTAAGGACCCGCCTCATGGAGGCGGGTCCTTACCCGTTTCCGGTCCGATTCCAGGGCCGCAGCGGCCGCGACCGGCCGTCCGGACCGGCCGTCCTGGCCGTCCGTCCGTCAGCGGAACCCGATCAGCGGAACTTGGTGCTCACCTCGTCGAACACCTTCTTGGCCTCGGAGCCCAGGCGCGGTCCCGCGAGCCAGGCGTTCGTCACCGGCCCGATGGACGTGTTGCTGACCAGACCCGTCCTGCCGTTCGGCATGGTGGCGAACCAGCCGCCGCCCGAGGCCCCGCCGGTCATGGTGCAGCCGATGCGGTACTCGGTGGGCTCCTGCGCGTCCAGGGACAGGCGGCCCGGCCGGCCCGTGCAGGCGTAGATCCGCTGCCCGTCGTACGGCGGCGCGGCGGGATAGCCCCACGCGCCCATCGCCGGGATCGACTTCGCGGACGGGGCGTCGAACCACACCGGCAGCGCCGCACCGACCGTCTCCTGCAGCGACTTGCCGCCCGCGCCCTTCTCCGGCGCCACGTGCAGCACGGCGAAGTCGTACGGCGACCCGTTGCCGCCCTTCTCCGACCCCTCGTCGATCCACTGGTCGGACGTGCTCGCCCAGTCCGCCCAGAACACCCCCAGCGGCGCGAGGACGTTGCGGTTGGCGCCCTTGAGCCCGGCGGCCGTGCGACCGCCGTCGTTGTAGGCGGGCACGAACGCGATGTTGCGGTACCAGCCGCCCTCCTTGCCCGCGTGAACGCAGTGCCCGGCCGTCCACACCAGGTTGGACTTCCCCGGGTGCGCCGGGTCCTCGACCACCGTCGCCGAGCACACCATCGACCCCTGCGGCCCGTCGAAGAACAGCTTCCCGACGCCGGCCGCGTTGACGTGGTAGGGCGGGGTCACCGCGCGGGCCGGCACCGGAGCGGGCTCGGGATCGGTCATGCCCTGGTCGGCCGGCACGTCAGCGGGGACCTGCTTGTCGTTCTGGTCCGCGCCCCGCATGCGGTCCTCGCTCCACAGCCCGGCGATCACCGGGTTGGCGAAGTCCTTCGCCTTGCGCAGCCACGTCGAGCGGTTCCAGTTGCGCCAGCCGCCGTCCTTGTACGCCTGCTCCCACTTCTTCAGGTCCTTCAGGCTGGTCGGGATCGACGTGGGGAGCCCGGCCGCGGCGGGGGTGGTCTGCCGCACGGTCGCCGTCCCACCCGTCGGACGGGCGTCGGTGCCGCCGCCGGACGAGGAGCCGCAGGCGGTGGCGGTGCCGGCCAGGAGCACCGCGGCTGCCGCGGTGGCCAGTGACCTGCGTATGGATGGCATGAGACGTGTCCCCCTGGGGTGTGCGCTCGGGCGGTGCCCGCTGTCCTTCGGAGTCAGGGACGGTCGCCGTTCGGCGGCGGTTCCGGCCGGAAACTTCTGGCGACCGACCGTGATCGGTTCGTCACCCCGTCGTTAGTACGGACGGGGGACGAGGTGTCGGTTCGCAGATCCGAGGAGTGAGCACGTGGCGGCCATTTCGAGCGCGCCGGGACAACTGGCGGCATCGGCCGACGACTTGGGTGCGGGCGAGGCGATCCTCCGCCGGCAGGCCCAGCGCGAGTCCGCGGCCCGCACCTATGCGCGGTCGCTGCCCGTCGTACCGGTGCGGGCCCGCGGGATGACGGTGGAGGGCGCCGACGGCACCCGCTACCTGGACTGCCTTTCGGGCGCGGGCACCCTCGCCCTCGGCCACAACCACCCCGTCGTCCTGGAGGCGGTCAGACGCGTCCTCGACTCCGGTGCGCCGCTGCACGTGCTCGACATGGCCACCCCCCTCAAGGACGCGTTCACCACAGCCCTGTTCGAGACGCTGCCGCGCGAACTCGCCGAGCACGGGCGGATCCAGTTCTGCGGACCGGCCGGAACCGACGCCGTGGAAGCGGCGATCAAACTCGCCAGGACCGCCACCGGGCGCGGCGGGCTGCTGGCGTTCTCCGGCGCCTACCACGGCATGACCGCGGCCGCCCTCGCCGCCACCGGCGACACGGCGGTGCGCGGCGCCGTGCAGGCGGACGCCCTCATCACGCGGCTGCCCTACCCGTACGACTACCGCTGCCCGTTCGGGACCGGGGGCGAGCGGGGCGCCGAACTGTCCGCCCGCTGGACCGCCCACCTCCTCGACGACCCGAAGGGAGGGGTGCAGCCGCCCGCCGCGATGCTGCTGGAGCCCGTGCAGGGCGAGGGCGGCGTCATCCCGCCGCCCGACTCCTGGATGCGGCGGATGCGGGAGATCACCGCGGCCCGCGGCATCCCGCTCATCGCCGACGAGGTGCAGACCGGGGTGGGCCGCACCGGCACCTTCTGGGCCGTGGAGCGCAGCGGGGTCGTGCCCGACGTCATGGTGCTGTCCAAGGCGATCGGCGG
>WRCZ01000499.1 GCA_009783685.1 Actinomycetes bacterium | reverse complement strand
TACTACTACGGCACGCTCACCGGCGGCCTCAGCCCCCGCGCCCAGGTCGGGGTCAACGGCGACTACAAGGGCTCCAAGCTCCTCACCTCGGTGTCGCTGTCCCAGCAGGACGAGGAGCCGCTGCTGGAGATCTACAACGGCGTCCTCTACAACGACACCCAGGGCTTCGAGACCGTCAAGAGCTCCGGCTGGGGCGTCTACAACACGGTGTTCGGCCCCGGGGACCTGAACAACGACGGCAACGCCGACCTCCTCGCCCGGGACACCGGCGGGGTGCTGTGGCTGCTGACGGGCAAGGGCAACGGGTCGTTCTACGGCCGCGTCAAGGTCGGTGCGGGCTGGGGCCAGTACAACGCCCTGACCGGTGCCGGCGACATCAACGGTGACGGCTACCCCGACATCGTGGCCCGCGCGGGCAACGGCCACCTGTACCTGTACCTGGGCACCGGCGACAGCAAGGCGCCGTTCACGTCCCGGATCGACGTGGGCGCGGGGTGGAACACCTACACCCGGCTCGCCTCGCCCGGCGACCTCGACGGTGACGGGCGCGCGGACCTGGTCGGCGCGACCTCCGACGGCCGGCTGTTCCGGTACAGCGCCACCGGCCACATCGGGACCATCACCTACAAGGCCCGCGTGCTGATCGGCACCGCCGGCTGGAACTCCTACAGCGCGATCTTCTGAGGGCCGTTCACGCCGGCCGGGTCGCCCCCGCGAAGGGCATCTGCGCGATGGGGGCGATCCGGACCGGGGCGCCGGGGTGCGGGGCGTGGATCATCTCGCCGTTGCCGATGTAGATGCCCACGTGCGAGACGCCGGAGTAGAAGAACACCAGGTCGCCGGGGCGCAGTTCGGACTCCGGCACCCGCGTGCCCGCGTTGATCTGGGTGTACGTGGTGCGCGGCAGGGACACCCCCGCCGCCCGCCACGCCGCCTGGGTCAGCCCCGAGCAGTCGTACGCGTTCGGGCCGGTGGCGCCCCACACGTAGGGCAGGCCCAGCGCGCGGTACGCGAACGCCACCGCCTCGGCGGCGCGCGCCGAGGGGGCGCCCGCGGTCGCCGGCAGCGGCGTGCGGAGCGTGGAGCGGTTCGCGGCCGCCTGGCCGGTGCCCGGACCGTCCGAGGCGTCGACCGCCGCCCGGTCGGCGGGGCTGAGCTGCGCGAGCAGCGCCTGCGCCTGGGCCAGGGTGCGCTGCACGGTCTGCTTGCGGGCCGCCAGCCGGGACTGCGCCGCCCGCAGGGCGTCCAGCCGGCCGGCGGCCTCGGCCCGGGTCTGCGCGACGTCCCGCTGCTGGGCGGTCAGCCGGGCCAGCGCCGATTCCTGCCGGTTCCCCAACTGGTCGAGCATCCCGGCCTGTTCCAGGTAGGTTCCGGGCGCGGAGCTGAGCGCGAGCTGCAGCGTCGGGTCGAGGGACCCGGCGCGGTACTGCGCGGCCGCGACCGTCCCGAGCGCGTCCCGGGTCGCGTTGAGCGCGGCGGCCTTGCGGGCCAGCTCGTCCTGAAGCCCGTTCAGCGCGGCCTGGGCGGCGTCCGCCTGCTGCTTCGCGCCGTCGTACTGCTCGGTCGCCTGCTCGGCCTGCCGGTACAGCGCCTCGACCCTGGCCCTGGCCTCGGCCGGCGTGGGCCGGGGCTGTGCGTAGCCGGTCTCGCCGAACAGCGACACCGAGGCGGCGGAGGCGAGCGCCACGGTGCACGCGGCGCGGGAGACGGTGACGCGGGATCGGGGCGGGCGACTGTGTGAGGCCACGGCGGCCGTCACTCTCCTTCCGGGGGGTGGGTCCGGCGGCGCCTGCACGGGGGAACAGGGCGCCGCCGGACCTCGGCGGGGGCAGCCGGCCGCCGGACTGACGACGGGACGTCGCCGGCGGGGGATCGGCCACCTGTCGAGCGACGCTAAACCTCACCGGGGGCGGCGCGGGTCCGGTGGACCGGGACTGGTGCCCTTCCGGCCGGGGCCGACCGGAACCGACCGGCGTTCGACGGGTGACATGCCCGCTTGGGTACCCGCCCTGACCGAAGCGCCGGGAAGGCCACCCCTCCCGCCGGGGAGTGCTAAGGGCGTCGCTAGGGTCGCGGCCATGGACACTCTCATCAATGTTCTAGTCGGCCTGCACATCCTGGGCATCGCCGCACTGCTGGGCGGGTTCCTCACCCAGCTGAAGGTGATGGGCAACGGCACCGCCGGGGTCCGCTTCGTCCCGGGCATGCTCTACGGCGCCGCCGCCATGCTCGTGACCGGTGTGACCATGGTCGCTCTGCTGAACGCCGACGACCGCCACGTGGACAACGCCAAGATCGGCGTCAAGCTGGCGGTGCTGGTGGTGATCCTCGGCCTGGTCTACGTCAAGCGCGAGGAGGAACGCCTCGACCGGGTGACGTTCGGCGCGGTGGGGGTGCTGACCGCGCTCAACATCTTCATCGCGGTGCTCTGGACGTGACGCCCGGGCCCGCACGTGCGTGACGTCCGGACGGGGCACTCCCGTCCGGACGTCACGTGGGGGTCGAGGCTCAGCCCACCCGCCGGGCCGCGGCGAACGGCATCCAGCTCATGGGCGCGATCTCCACGGTCGCGCCGGTGTGCGGGGCGTGCACGATCTGCCCGTTGCCGAGGTAGATCCCGACGTGGGAGATGCCGGAGTAGAAGAAGACCAGGTCGCCCGGCTGCAGATCCGCCTGCGAGACGGCGACGCCGTCCTTGACCTGGTCCCAGGTGGTCCGGCCGATGCTGACGCCCGCCGCGCGGTAGGCGGCCTGGGTCAGCCCCGAGCAGTCGTAGGCGTTGGGGCCGGTGCCGCCGGACACGTACGGCTTGCCGCGCTGCGACAGCGCGAACTGGATGGCGGCGGCGGCCCGTCCGGACGCCGGCCCGCTGTACGTGTACGACTTCGTCGCGGACGACGTCGAGGGGGTCATCGCGGCGAGCTTGGCGCGCTGGGCGGCGTTCAGGCTGTTGAGCAGCTTCTGCGCCGCGGCGAGCTTCGTCTGCAGGTTCTTCTTCTCGGTCGCCAGCTTGCTCTGCGCGGAGGTCAGCTCGTTCAGGCTCGACGTGGCCTGCGCCCGCTGGATGTTCGCCTGCTCCTCCTGGACCTTGAAGGTCTGGAGGGCCTGCTCCTGCGTGGTGGAGAGCCGGTCCATCATGTGCGACTGCTGGAGGAACTGCTCCGGGTTGTCGGAGAGCAGCAGCTGTGTCGTCTGGTCGAGGCCGCCGTCGCGGTACTGCGCGGTGGCGAACTGGCCCAGGACCCGGCGGGTCTCGTTCATCTGCTGGGTCTTCTGCGCGACCTGCTCCAGGAGCTGGTTGGCCTTGGCGCGCTGCGCCGAGGTCTTCTCCTTGGCCTGGTCGTACTGCTGGGTGGCCACCTCGGCCTGCTGGTTGAGCGTGTCGATCTGCTTCTTCACCTCGGCGATCGAGGGTTTGGCAGGCGCCGCGTTCGCGGTCTCGCTCATCAGGGTGACCGACGCCAGTGCCGCTGCGGTGACTCCGACCGCTGCGCGGGGGGCGGCGGAGGCGAGTATCCGGGTACGCGGCTTGCGGTGCGACGCCACAGCAGGCGACTCCTTCCGTGGACCGCCGACCGGGTTAGCTGACGGGTTCGGGCTGGGAAGGCTGCCCTACTGGACGGACGCCTGTCGGTGTCTGTCCGGATTCACCCCAATGTGCCTGTGGGTCCCCGGTTCCGGCCGCCGGCCGGATTAGGCGGAGGTGGCGTGCTGCCGGCACTTGCACCGGCGGGAAGCAGGCCACCTAGCGGGCTACGGTAATCAACTCTCCCGAGTCTTGGGAAGTTTGGATCGCAATGTGACCGAAATCGCTTTGTGATCTTACGGTTGGTGACGGTGGTTCAGGGGGTCAATACGGGCGAACAGCACCGTAGAAGGGCATTTCCGTGATCGGCGCGATCTTGACGACGGTGCCCGTGTGCGGAGCGTGAATCATCTCGCCGTTGCCGATGTACATGCCGACGTGGCTGATGTCGCTGTAGAAGAAGATCAGGTCGCCCGGCTGCAGGTTCGCCTCCGAGACCCGGGTGCCGACGTTCACCTGGTCCCAGGTGGTGCGCGGCAGGGTGATGCCGGCCGCCTTGTAGGCCGCCTGCGTCAGGCCCGAGCAGTCGAAGGAGTCGGGACCGGTGGCGCCCCACACGTAGGGCTTGCCGATCTGCTTGCGGGCGAAGGCGATCGCCTGGTCGGCCACCGAGGAGTTGGCGGGCGTCGTCGGCGACGTCGTGGTCGTCGTCGACGTGCTCTTCTTCGCGGCGGCCGCCTTGGCCGCCGCCTCGGCCGCGGCCTTCTGCTGGGCCACCAGCGCCGCCGCCTTCCGGCGGGCCTCCGCCTCCTGCTTGGCGGCCAGTGCCGCCAGCCGCGCCTTCTCCTGCGCGGTGAGGCTGTTGAGGAGGTGCTGGGCCTCGCTCAGCTTGGTCTGCACGTCCTGCTTCGCGGTCTTGAGCTTGGCCTGCTGCGTGGTGAGCGTCGCCAGGGACTTGGCCGCCTCGATCCGCTGCTGCGTGGCGGCGGCCTGCTGCGTCCGGTAGGAGTCGACCGCCGCCTTCTGGCGCTGCGCGAGCACGTCGGTCAGGTGGAGC
>WRCZ01000498.1 GCA_009783685.1 Actinomycetes bacterium | reverse complement strand
GGTGACGGTGACCTTGGTGCGCATCTCCAGCCAGGTCGGGTCGCCGTCGAGCACCGGGTCGGTGGCGGTGTACCAGCCGGTGATCTTGCGCTCGCCGGTGGTGGTGGTCCGCAGCGCCGGGTGGTCCAGGTCCACCCCGGTGTCCAGGATGCCGACAGTCACCCCGCGGCCGTCCCAGGTGGGGTGCTGGTGGACGAAGTCCACCGCGCCGGTCTCGCCGGCCGGCAGGTACGGGTTGTCCGCCGGGGTGTCCGGGCCGGGTGCGGGCGCGGGTGCGCCGCCGCCCTGATCGCCCTGCCCGCCCTGCTCGTCCTGGTCCGTCACCGGTGACGGGTCGGGCAGCTTGTACAGGGTGTCGAGGTCGATCGCGCTGACCGAGTCCAGCGCCGCCAACTGCTCGGCCTTGCCGGTCGGCACGGTCGCGCGCAGGTAACCGATCCTGTCGTAGACCTTCTCTGTCGTACCGCCCAACGCGGCGACGGCGGAACGCACTTGGGCGGTTCGGCCCTCGGGGGTGGCGAGCAGCACGGTGACCGTCGCGGCCTTGCGGCTCTGCGCCTGCTGGAGCAGCGTGCGGTCGCGCGGCCCGAACTTCTCGTGCGGATCGGCCTTGGCCTCGGTGGTCCGCGGCGCACCCAGCGAGTGCGGGGTGCGGCCGTCGCCGGCCGCGGGTGCGGCGAGCGCGGACGGCGACCCCAGCGCGAGGGTGGCCGCGCTGAGGCCGGCCGCCAGGACCGCGGCGGTCAGCCGGGCTCTGCGGCGGGAGGGTGGGTGTGGCATGGAATCTCTTCCCGGTCGTGGGTGGAGTGATCTCCTGGGTGGAGTGCTGCGGTTCCGCGCGCGGGCGGTGCGCGGGCGGCGCGCCGCCCGGCGCGCGGAACCGCGCCGGCACGGACCGGGGTTCGGCCCGTGCCGGAGCTTGCGGGTTCAGCGGGTTCCGCGGGCTCCGCGGTCAGACCAGCCGGTAGGCGCGCACCATCGTCTGGTCCACCTGCGCGCCGTGGCCGTCGTCGAGCACCACTCGCAGGTGGACGTACGTGCCCGCGGGCGCGTCACCGGCGACCGCCGCGACCCACGCGCCGTGGGACCTGGCGACCGGCGCGTCCTGCCAGCCGGTGACGTCGTCGACCCGGGTCTGGTCGCCGTAGGCGTACTGCAGCCGCACGCCGTCCAGCGGCACCGGCCCGCCCGCGGCGTCGCTCACCGCGGCCAGCGTGATGGCGGTCGCCCTGCCCGCGGGCACCTGGTTGCGGAGGTCGGACGGGACGTCCACCACCGGCACCAGCACCTGCTGGGGGCCCTGCGCCGCCGCGCCGGTGGGGAAGGTCCACTCGGTCCGGTAGGCCAGGCCCATGGTGTTGGTGGTCCCCGGCTGGCGGGACCACTGCTGGCGGAGCGTCACCACCGCCCTGTCCTGCGGAACCACGTACCGGCCGGCCACCGGGACCTGCGGGACGCCGTCGAGCAGCAGTTGCCGGGTGCCGCTGTCGTACATGTCGAGGGTGGTGTCGTGGCCGCCCGCGTCGCCCACCGGCGGCAGCACCGTGGTGAGCCGGTTCGCGTCCCGGCGCACCAGCGCGCTGGCGTAGGTGACCCGGGTGACCCCGTAGGGCGCCTTGTACCACTCGGCGTCCGCGCGGCCCGCGGAGACGGTGTGCGGGCCGTCGTAGGCCGTCCCGTCGTACGGGGAGAGGGTGCGGCGCATCAGGGTCGTCCAGGCCAGGTCGGGCGACGCGGTGAACAACTCGGTGCGCTGCTGCGGGGCGTGCAGCGGCAGGGTGGTGCCACCCGCCCACACCGCGGGCATGCCCGGGACACGGACCTGGACGTCCGACCAGTAGGTGCTGTCGGGTCCCTGCACGTGGTAGCCGGCGTCGCGGATCGCCAGGTCCTTGTCGTGGACCTTCTGCACGCCGGTGAAGGTCTTGCCGGTGCTGTAGCGGGCCACGTTGTACATGTACGGGCTGGTGGCCACCGCGGTGCCCGACCAGCGCACGGTCACCGGACCGCGGGCCGCCTCGGCCCGCAGGGCCAGGGAGTCGTCCCAGGTGATCGACGCCTGCGGCACGCCCTCACCGCCGGTGAACTGGAAGCGTCCCACGGTGTCAGGGACGGCGGAGAGCACGCCGACCGCGCCGGCCTTCGCCGCCGCGACACCCCACCCGTACGCGTTGCCGCCGCCGGTTCCGGCGTCGACCAGCGCGAGCTTGCCGGTGAGGTCGTGGGCGGCGAAGTCGGCGTCGGTGCCGGGGCCGATGTACACCAGCTCCGCCGAGCCCTTCCCGTCGAACTCGGTTCCCTTCTGGACCGGGGCGGTGTCGAGCGTCCGCCCGCCGGACGAGGTGAGCACCGCGGCAGGGGCGGCCAGCCGGGCCGACGCCATGAAGGCGAACCGGCCGTCTCCCGCGACCTGTTGGGCGTAGATCTCCTTGGTGAGTGACGGGATCGTCTCCAGGTAGCCGGCCTGGAGCTGCCCGGTGGTGTCCATGCCGATGCTGGTGCCCATCGCGAACCCGCGCGGCTGCGAAGGCCGTTCGGTGTCCCAACTGATCGCCCGGGCGTCGCGTGCGTCGAGCGTGGCGGTGGTGTCGCCGTCCACCACGAGCTTCTTCTGGAAGAGCTGCGTCACCGAGGCCACACTGCCCACCCCGCCCGGCTCGTCGCGGGTCATCACCATGCCGGTCAGCGCGTACGTGCCCAGCGGCACACGGATGGTGGTGCTGCCGGCCGCCGGGTAGCCGAGCATGTAGCGCCGGGCCGTACCGCGGTGGGTGTCGAAGAGCTGGAACGTCGACGGGCTCGCCGCCGGGTCGCCGTGCCGGTCCACGCCGCTCACGGTCAGGTCGGCGGACGGCGCCTCCATGTGCACGGCGAAGGGTACGGTGACCCGCTGCCCGTCGTGCGAGGTCCCGACCAGCCGCCCGGTGACCGTCCCGTACGCGCCGGCCGCCAGGGACACCGTCGGGTCGAGGTGCACCGGGACGTCCGCGCTGCCGCCGGCCGGCACCGTGACGGTGCGCCGGGGGAGCGAGACCAGACCGCGCACCGCAGAACCGTCGTCGCCGCGAACGTCGGCCAGGGACAGCGACAGCGTGACGTCGGACGACGCGGTGTCGGTCAGCGTGACCGGCTTGTCGACCGGCGCCGACTGCCGCTGCGGGTAGGCGAAGTCGCCCAGCGTCAGATCGGGGGCGGCCACCACCTTCTGGCTGACCGCGCGCGCCAGGTCCATCTGGCCCGCGCCCTGCTCCAGCACCGGCGCGTCCGTCTGCGAGGCCGAGGACGTCAGCAGCGCCTTCAAGCGGGCCGGGGTCAGCTCGGGATGCTGCTGGAGCAGCAGGATCGCGCCGCCCGCGACATGGGGCGTGGCCATCGAGGTGCCGGAGTACGAGACGTACGCCTGGTCACCGCGGCCACCGGCCCGCGCCGCGACGACGTCCACGCCCTGCGAGGCGATGTCCGGCTTGGCGGTGACGCCGTCGACGGACGGGCCGCGGCTGGAGAAGGACGCGGTGTTGCCGTCGCGGTCGACGGCTCCGACGGTCAGCGCGTCGGGCGCGCACCCCGGGGTGGAGACGGTGCCGTGCAGCGAGGCGTTGCCGGCCGCGACCACGAACAGCGCCCGGTCGCTGAGCTGTTCCAGCGCGTCCACGTCGGGCCCGGTGCAGCTGGACGCGCCGTCCGCGCCGAGGGACATCGACACCACCTTGGCGCCGGAGTCGACCGCCCACTGCATGCCCGCGATGATGCCGCTGAGCGAGCCCGAACCGTCGGCCGCCAGCACCTTGCCGACCAGCAGATCGGCCTTCGGCGCCATGCCGGCGTACCGGCCGTCCGAGGCCGCGCCGGTCCCCGCGAGGATCGAAGTGGTGTGCGTGCCGTGGCCGTTGAGGTCCTCGACGGTCTCGCCGTTCACGAACGACCGGGAGTCCAGGACCCGGCCCGCGAGGTCGGGGTGGCCGGTGTCCACGCCGGTGTCCAGGATCGCGGCCTTCACGCCGCTGCCGTCCAGGCCCAGGGCGCGCGCCGCGCCCGCCCCGGTGAGCGGGACGGTGGGGCTGCCCAGGGAGGTGCCGTGCACCGGCCGGTCCAGCCAGATCCGGCTGACGCCGCCGGCGGTACGCGCCCGCGGGGCGACCGCGGCCGGCGCCAGGCCCTGCCACGCCGCGGCGGCCGACGCCTTGTCGACGGCCAGCCCGGCGCCGCCGATCGAGTCCAGCGCGGCCGTGGTCCGCACGCCCGCAGCGACGGCCCGCGGCCGGATGCCCCCGGCGTACTCCACGATCAGCGGGACGGAGGTGCTGTGCGCGTCGTCGTAGCCGTCGGCGACGAGCTGGTCGATGTCGAACAGCTCGGGGTCCACCGTCCCGGCGTCCACCAGCGTCTCGACGCCTTCGGGGAAGACGAAGGTGTGGTGGCCGTCCCGCCAGACGGCGGACGCGTGGTCGGTGCCGTCCGGCGAGCGCAACGCGGCGGACAGCACCTGGCCGTCCGCGGCGACGTCGGCGTCCACCACGTCGCCGGTCACCAGGGTGACGGTGCTCTGCCGGGGCGCCGGCGCCGTCTCCAGCGGCTGGGTGGTGGCGTCCGCCGCCGGCCGGGC
>WRCZ01000497.1 GCA_009783685.1 Actinomycetes bacterium | reverse complement strand
GTGCAGCGCAGCCAGGTGCGGCGCGGCGACGTGCTGGCCGCGCCCGGCAGCGTGACGCCGCACCGCCGCTTCACCGCGCGGGTCTACGTCGTCCCCGCGGCGGAGGGCGGCCGGCACACCCCGGTGTCCACCGGGTACCGGCCGCAGTTCTACATCCGCACCGCGGACGTGGTCGGTGACGTGGACCTCGGTCCCGGCGGCATCGCCCTGCCCGGCGACACGGCGGACATCACCGTCGAGCTCGGGCGGGCCCTGCCGCTGGAGCCCGGGCTCGGCTTCGCCATCCGCGAGGGCGGGCGCACCGTCGGCGCCGGGACGGTGTCCGCCGTCGGCTGACCCGCTCGCCCGCCGGTCCGCCGGCACGTCGCGGTCCCGCACGAAGGGTGCGGGGCCGCGGCGGGCGGCCGTCCGTTCGGGCGCCGGGGGTGGGGGAGAATGGCGGGATGGAACGGGAACGCGCGGGAGCGGAAGCGGTGCCCGTGCGGCGGGACGTGGCGTTCGGGGAGGCGCGGCTGCTGCCGGATGTGGATCGGGCGCGGGCCTGGCTGCTGACCGTGGACGGGGCACCCCAGTCGTACGTCGACCTCGACGATCCGGCGCACCTGGAGTTCGAGTACGCCCGGCGCATCGCCTACACGATCGCGAGCGCCTTCCCCGAGGGGCCGGTGGACGCGGTCCATCTGGGCGGTGCGGGGATGATGCTGCCGCGCTGGCTCGCGCACGAGCGGCCCGGCTCCCGGCAGCAGGTCGTGGAGGCCGACCGGGAACTGGCCGCGCTGGTGGCCGAGTACCTGCCACTGCCCGGCGCGGGCGTCACCGTGCACACCGCCGACGCCCGCGCCTGGCTGGCGTCCGCGGGCGACGCCACCGCGGACCTGGTCGTCGCCGACGTCTTCGGCGGGTCCCGGGTGCCCGCGCACCTGACGTCCGTGGAGTTCGTGCGCGACGCCGCCCGGGTCCTGCGTCCGGACGGGCTGTACGTGGCCAACCTGGCCGACTCCGCGCCCTTCGCCTTCGTCGGCGGCCAACTGGCCAACGTACGCGAGGCGTTCGGCGGCCCGGACGCGCATGTGTGCCTGCTCGCCGAACCGGGCGTGCTGCGCGGCCGGCGCTACGGCAACGCCGTGCTGGCCGCGGCGCGCCGTCCGCTGCCGCTGGACGCCCTGGCGCGGCTGTGCGCAGGCGACGCGTTCCCGGCGCGGGTCGTCGCCGGCGCGGCCGTGGACGACCTCGCCGGGCGGCCGGTGCACGACGCGGCCGCGGTGCCGTCGCCGGAACCGCCGGACGGCGCCTTCACTGTGGGGTGACCGGCTCCGCCGCGCCCCGCGGCGCGCTGTCGTCGGCGCCGGAGGCGGCGGTGTGCGTCCCGGCCTCCCTGCGTTCCAGGTGCCGCACCTCCGGCAGCAGCAGGACGGCGCCGGTCAGCGCCACGACCAGCACCGCCGCACCCCACAACGCCTGCGTCCGCCCGAAGGCGGCGGCCGCGGGACCGGCCAGCGCGAGACCGAGGGGCATGACGGCGATCGAGCCCAGCCAGTCGTACGCCGAGACCCGGGACATCTTCTCCTCCGGGATCTCCTGGTGCAGCGCGACCATCCAGCCGACGCCGAACACCTCGATGGCCACGCCCGCGGCGAGCATGGCGAGCACCAGCGCCCACAGGGGCAGCGCGAGCGCGAGGCCGATCAGCGGCAGGGCCAGCGGGAAGACGCCGAGGGTGCCGGTGAGCAGGATCCGCCGCGGCTTCCACCGGATCATCAGCACGCCGCCGGCCACCGTGCCGACGCCGCCCGCGGCGAGCGCCAGACCCCATGGCCCCGCCCCGCCGAGGTGGTCGCGGGAGACCAGCGGTCCGTACACCGCCTCGCCGGCGTTCGTCATCGCGTTGACCACGGAGAACTGCACGACGATGCCCCACAGCCAGGACCGGGAGACGAACTCGCGCCAGCCCTCGCGCAGATCGCGCACGATCCCGCTGCCGTCCGAGCGGGCGACCTCCTTGACCGTCAGCCGGGCGCGCAGGCCGCCTGCGACTGCGAAACCGGCCGCGTCGACCGCGAGCACCCAGCCCGGTCCGAGCGCGGCGATGAGCGCGCCGCCGATCGCCGCGCCGCCGATGTTCGCGCCGTTCGTGGCGAGCCGGAAGACGGAGAACGCCTTGCCGGCGTGCGCCGGCTCGACGGTCGACATCACCAGGCCCTGCGAGGCGGGGGAGAAGAACGCCTGCGCCGTGCCGCCGACGGCGGTGAGCGCGGCCATCTGCCACAGCGGCGGGTGCCCGGTCAGCACGAGCAGGGCGAACAGGCCCTGGGACAGGGCGTTGGCCGTGTTGGCGGTGACCATGACGCGCTGCCGCGACACCCGGTCCGCGATCGCCCCGCCGACGAGCAGGAAGACCACCATGGCCAGCGTGCGGGCGGCGGCCACCAGGCCGACGTCGGTCGCGCTGCCGCCGTCGTCGATTACCGCGTACGCGGCGGCGATGGTCGCGCCCGAGTTGCCCAGGCCGCTGATGAACGACGCCGAGACCAGCAACTGGAAGTTGCGGTTCGCCCACGAGGGCATGCGGGGGAGTGCGGTGGGGGAGTCGTGGCCGGCCATTGGGGCACTGTCCCGGAGCGGGGGGCGGTACCGCAACGTGATTAGGGCGAAGGCGGCGGTCACGCGCCCGGAGATGTCCGGAACGCGGTGGCCGCCGCCTTCGTACGCGCCCTACGTCACTGCGTCTTGATCAGGCGGATGGAGCTCTTGATCTTGTCGATCGTCGACTGCGCCAGGGCGTCGGAGACCCCGCGGTCGGCGTACAGCACCCACACCACGAGCTTCTTGGTCGGGTCGGACTGCGTCGGGTCGAGCCAGGCGACGGTGAACGCCTCGCCGCCCGGCGACGAGCACTTGGTCGGCGTGGGGATGTTCGTGGCCGTCGCGCGCGCCTGCCAGCCGCTGATCCCGTGGGAGTTCTGGAACGCCTTGCTGTCCAGCACCTTGGAGAACGTGCCCTTGCCGTTGTCCTGGTAGGCCCAGTAGGCCCAGGACGTGGCCTGGACCTCGGCGGCGTTGCGGACGCTGGTGGCGCCGTTGGCGCCCTTGGTGCCCACCGCGGCCCGGTCGAAGGTGCTGTTGCCCGACTTGCAGAAGTCGTGCTTGTAGTACGCCGGGGCGCTCATGGCAACCTTCGGGTCGCCGTTCTTGTCCTCGAAGCCGATGGTCATGCCCTGGGTGGCGACGCTCCAGTCCGGCGGGACGTCGAACAGCACGTTGCGCTCGTCGCGCTCGACGACCTTCCACCCGGGGATCACCGGCTTGACGTCCACCGGCGCACCGCGCGAGTTGTCGTCACCGCCCCCGGAGCTCGAGGTGTCGCCGGTGTCGGTCGGCGTGGGCGTGGGGGTGGGCGACTTGGAGACCGTGGCCGTCGGCGTCGGGGACTTGTCGTCCTGCGCGTCCTTCTTCTTGTCGCCTCCGGTGAAGTACACCGCGCCCACGATCACGGCGGCGATCACCGCGACCGCGGCGGTGACGGCTATGGCGATGGTCAGGTTGTTGCGGTTCTTCGGGGGCTGCCCGTCCGGCCCGCCGGGAACCGGGGGACCCCACTGCTGCGGGGTGGGGTAGCCCGAACCCGGTTGCTGGTACCCGGGCTGGCCGTACGGCGAGGGCGTCGGGGTCCCGTACGGCTGCGTGGGTGCCGCGTACGGCGGCGGCTGCTGGCCGGAGGGCGGGGCCGGAGGCTGGCCGCCCTGGGGCGGGTAGCCCGGCGGCTGGGCGGGCGGGGGCGTCGGTGCGGGCTGGGCGTAGGGATTCGGCTGCCCGTATCCGCCTGGCGGTTGTTGCGGGGGTGTCGGTGCGCCCTGCGGGTACTGCTGTCCCCCGGACTGCTGGTCTCCTGGCCACATGGCTGGAAACACTAGGGGAGGGCGGCCCGCGGTTCCATGCCGGATCCCACTACTGACTGGTAACATCCAGCCATGTCCGAGACGATGCCCTCCATAGGCGAGCTGATGGCGGCCACCGTGCCGATGGCCCGCACCCTCAACCTCGACTACACCGAGACCACCGCGGAGCGCGCCGTGGTCGTGCTGCCGGACCAGCCCGAGTACCGCAACCACGTGGGCGGCCCCCACGCGGGCGCGATGTTCACCCTCGCCGAGTCGGCGAGCGGCGCGGTCGTGCTCGGCGCCTTCGGCGACCAGCTCGGCCGCGCGGTGCCGCTGCCGGTGCGCTGCGAACTCGCCTGGACCAAGCTCGCCAAGGGCCCGGTGACCGCCACCGCCGTGCTCGGCAGGCCGGCCGCCGAGGTGGTAGCCGAACTGGACGCCGGGCAGCGCCCGGAGTTCCCCGTGGAGGTGTCCGTCCGCCGCGAGGACGGCGCCGAGACCTCGCACATGACCATCGTCTGGACGCTGCGCCCCAACGGCTGAGGGCCCCTGGACTGGGCGCCCGGTGGCCGGTCGGGGACGCCGGGCGCCCGCGGTATGCGGGCGCCGCGCGGGCCAACCGTCCGGGGCCGCGGCGTTCGCCCGTCCGGTCGGGCGGTGGCCGCGATGACCGAGGGCCGGCGGACCGCTCGTCGCCGGGAGGGGTTTGTCCGGTGGGTCGGTTAGGCTTCGACGGGGC
>WRCZ01000496.1 GCA_009783685.1 Actinomycetes bacterium | reverse complement strand
AGCGGGCCCAACGCGGGACGGAGCCGGTCCGACGCGGGGGCGGTCAGGCGCGTAGGGGGCGATCCACACTCGGAGTCGATCCAACGCGAAGCCGGTCCGACGCAGAGCGGACCGGACGCGAGGCGGAGCCGGTCCAACCGAGGGACCGAGCCGAAGCCGACCCGAAGCCGATCCACGCGGAGCCGACCAGGCACGCGTCCGGTCAGGCACCCGGCCCAGCCCAACGGACGGCCCCACCAGGCAGCCGGCCCAGCAAGCGGCCGCTCAGGCGCCGGGCCAGCCCAGGGGACCGTCCGCTCAGGCACTCGGCCCAGCACCCGGCCGCTCAAGCACCCGGCCCAGCCCAGCGGACCGTCCGCCCAGGCACCCGGCCCAGCACCCGGCCGGTCAGGCGCCTGCGCCGCCGTCCACCGGCACGATCGCGCCGGTGACCATCGAGGCCCGGTCGCTGAGCAGCCAGGCGGCCACCTCGGCCACCTCGTGGGGCTCGGCCATCCGCCCGAGCGGGATCGAGGCGTTGATCCGCTCGACGACACCGGGGCTCGCCGCCTCCCATGCGTCGATCATCTCCGTGGCGGTGCCGCCGGGGGTGATGCCGTTCACCCGGATCCCCTGCGGCCCCCAGGTGACGGCGGCGGTCTCGGTGATGCTGTTGAGGGCGCGCTTCATGGCGCCGTACGCGGGCAGTTCGGGGTTCGCGCGGCGGCTGCCGATGCTGGAGGTGTTGACGATGGCGCCGCCTCCGCCGCGGCGCATGAGCGCGGCCTGGGCGGTCATCGCGGTCCAGTGCGCGCGGAAGTTGACCGCGAACTGCTCGTCGATGTCGTCCTCGCTCGTGGCGTCGAGGGGTCCGGGCTGCTGGATCGCGGCGGCGTTGTTGAAGGCACCGTCGAGCCGGCCGTGCAGGTCCGCGACGCGGTCGACCGCCGCGCGGACGCTCGCGCGGTCGGCGAGGTCCGTCGTCACGGCGTCCGCGACGCCGCCGGCTTCGCGGATCCCGGTGACGATCTGCTGGAGGGCGCCGGTGCCGCGGGCGGCGAGCACGACGGCCGCGCCCTCCCGGGCGAACAGGCGGGCCGCGGCCGCCCCGATGCCGCGGCTGGCGCCGGTGATGAGGACGACCTTGCCGGTGAGCAGGCCGGCGGGTGCGTCGTAGCGGGCGTTCGTGGTGTCGAGGGTGCGGCTGGTGTCGATGTCGTTCGTCATGGCGCCAGTGTCGGCAGGTCCCGCGGCCCGGATGCAGGCACAGGCTGTACCAGGATCGCCGGCCGCCGGGCGTGCAGACTGGAGGTATGGACAAGCTGGAACTCGGGGCGTTCCTCCGCAGCCGCCGCGAGCGGCTGCGGCCGGAGGACGTCGGCCTCCCGTCGGGCGCGCGGCGCCGGACGCCGGGCCTGCGCCGCGAGGAGGTCGCGGTCCTCGCCCACATCTCCACGGAGTACTACGTGCGGCTGGAGCAGGGCAGGGCGCCGCGCCCTTCGGGCGAGGTCCTGGCCGGGATCGCCGGCGCGCTGCGGCTCACCGACGCCGAGAGCGACCACCTCCACGTCCTCGCGGGCACCGCGCCGAGCCGTACCGGGCTGGTGCGCCGCGACGTCCGCCCGAGCATCCTCGCGCTGCTCGAACGGCTGCCGCAGACGGCCGCGTTCGTGATGTCCGCCGCGTTCGAGGTGCTCGCGTGGAACGACCTGGCGGCCGCGTTGATGGAGGACTTCGCCGGGCTGGCCCCGCGGGACCGCAATCTCGCGCGCCGGGCGTTCCTCGCGCCGGAGGACGGCGGGGGGCCGCTGTACGGGGTCTCGGACGCCGCCGAGTTCCGGCAGCACGTCGTCATGCAGCTGCGGTCCACCCTCGCCCGGTACCCGTCCGACCCCGCGGTGACCGGCCTGGTCGACGAACTGCGCGGTGGCAGCCCCGAGTTCGTCCGGCTGTGGGAGCGGCACGACGTCCAGGCGGCGCCGATGCTCTCCAAGACCTTCCGTCACCCGGCCGTCGGGGAGGTCACCGTCGACTGCGACGTGCTCGCGCTCACCGACCGCGACCAGCACATGGTGCTCTACAGCGCGCCGCAGGGGTCCCGCTCCGCCGAGGCGCTGGCCCTGCTGAACGTGCTGGGCACCGAGGCCGGCGACTACCACTGACGACCCGCCGCCCGCCCCTGCCCCGGCCCCCGGCGTCCTGGGCAGGGCCGCGAGGTGGAGGTCAGCCCACCAGCTGGAGTCCGGCCGCGACGATCCGGCCGGCGTGGATGACGGTGCGGTCGGTGCCGCGGTCCATCACGGCGGCGGCCACGCTGTCGCCGTCGACCAGGACGAGGTCGGCGGCGTCGCCCGCGGCCACGCCGGGCCGGTCCGCGGTCGACGCCAGCCGGGGCACCGTCGGGTCGAGCAGGGTGTGGCCGCCGCGGCTGGCCACGGCCCAGCAGTGCTCGATCAGCTCGTCCTGGCGGTACCGGTTGGTGAACGCCAGCTGCCAGGTGCGGTCGAGCATGTCGCCGTTGCCGTAGGGCGACCAGTAGTCGCGCTGCCCGTCCTCGCCGAGGCCGACCCGCACGCCGGCCCGCGTCAGGTCCGCCAGCGGCAGGGCGTTCGCCTGCTGGGCGGGCGCGATCGTGGTCATCGACACGTCGAGTTCGGCGAACTCCTCGACCAGGCGGCGGGTGGTCGCCTCGTCGACACCGCCCAGCTCGTACGCGTGGGAGAGCGTGACCTTGCCCTGCATGCCCAGGGCGCGCACGCGCTCCAGGATCAGGTCGGTGCTGTACACCCCGAGGTGGCCCGGCTCGTGCAGGTGGATGTCGACGGGTGCCTGGTGGCGCTCGGCGAGGCCGAAGACGACGTCGAGGTGGCGCACCGGGTCGCGGTCCAGGGTGCACGGGTCGATGCCGCCGACGACGGCGGCGCCGGAGGACAGCGCCTGGTCCATCAGCTGCGGGACGCCCTTCTCCAGGAGCAGGCCGGCCTGCGGGAACGCCATGATCTCCACCTCGGCGCGGCCCTGATGCGCCTCCTTCGCGGCCAGCACGCCCTCGAAGCGCTCCAGCCCGCTGTCGGCGTCGATCTGCGCGTAGCTGCGCACCCGCGTGGTGCCGTGGGCGATCATCCGGCCCAGCAGGCCGGTGGCGCGCTCGGCGACCGGCGGGTCCTCGCGCCAGTGCGCGCGGTCGTTCATCGCCAGGCCCCACACGCCCGGCTTCCCGGTGTGCGGGCGGAACGGGAGCCCGACGCGGTTGGAGTCCAGATGGCAGTGGACGTCGGAGAACGACGGCATGGCGAGCCGTCCGCGCCCGTCGATGCTCGCCCCGTCATGGGGGCGGGCGGGGTCGTGCGGCAGCACGGCGGCGATCCGGCCGTCCCGGACGTCGAGGTCGGCGGGGTCGCCGCCCCAGGGGCGGACGTTCCTGATCAGCATGGGCAGGGGCTCCTCGCGGTCGGGACTCGTGCCGGGCCGGGCACGCCCTCACCCTAACATTTGGCATACCAAATACAGAGGCGCACGCCCCTCGCACCCTATATGCACGATTGCCTGCGAAATAGCCCCGGAGGTTCACCAGAAGCGCGATCCTCTTTGGTATACAGATACCCGGCACTGCCCGGAGCGGGACCGGGCTCCACCCGGCCGTCGCGGCCGGAGGGGGCGGCCGTGGTCCCCGATGCGAAAATGTGGGAATGACAGGCGCTGAGGAATTCACCCCCGAGTCGGAACGGGTCATGCGCGTCCTGCGCGACGAGATCATCGACGGCACCCGGGCGCCCGGCAGCAAGCTCGTGGAACGCGAGATCGCCGCCGAGTTGGGGGTGAGCCGGCTGCCCGTGCGCGATGCGCTGCGCGGGCTGGTCGGCGAGGGCCTGGTCAGGCCGCGCCCGCGGTCGTGGGCGGTGGTCCGCGAGTTCAGCGCCACCGACATCTCCGACCTGCACGAGATCAGGTCCGCCCTGGAGACCCTGGGCTTCCGCCTCGCCGCGCAGCGGCGCACCCGGGTCGGGCTCGCCAAGCTGCGCGCCGACCTCGACGCCGAGCAGGCCGCCGCGGCGCGCGGGGACGGTGCCGGCGCACGGCGGGCGGCGGCCGACTTCCACGAGACCGTCACCGAACTCGCCGACAACGCGATGCTCAGCGAGCTCGAACTGGCGCTGCGCAGCCGGATGCGCTGGCTGCTCGGGCAGCACGACGACTTCGCCACCATGGCCGAGGAGCACGAGGAGCTGTTCCGGGCGATCGAGGCGCGCGACGTGAACGGGGTCGTCGAGCTGGCGGAGCGTCACCTGGCGACGAGCAGCGACAAGATCGCGGCGCGCCTGCGCCGGGCGGCCGCCGCCGAGTAGCCTCCCCCGCGGCCGCCGCCCGACCCGACCAGCAACCGCTGGTTGGTATACCGAAAATCGCAGCCGGTCCGCGGGATCGCACGACCTCGCGGACCGGCCGGCCGCCGGCCACCGCGGCCGGGACAGGTCGGGCTCCGGTCAGGCGCCGACGTACTCCACGCCGCCGGCCACGTCGGCCCGGATCTCGGTGCCGACCCGCCGGGCCAGCAGGCCCTCCAGCCGCTCCAGCGGACCGATGAGGGCGCGGCCACCGGCCGCGGCGACCCGCACGGCCGCCGAGGCCGGTGGCCGCGCCCACCTTCGGCT
>WRCZ01000495.1 GCA_009783685.1 Actinomycetes bacterium | reverse complement strand
GCGGATCAGCGGGCCTCGTAGATGCGCTTGTGGCCGCGCAGCGCCGCCAGGCGGAACGGGCCGCCGGTCTGCTCCGGGATGGGGTGGTCGCTGCCGTCGGTGGGCAGGGACCGCTGGTGCAGCTCCCGGTAGGCGGCGTAGTCCAGTTCGGTGCGCCGCTTCACCGCGTGCTGGTGCGCGTCGGTGCGCAGGTGGTCGCGGTAGCCGGGCGTGACCGTGCCGGCGAACAGTTCCGCGACGGAGCCGGAGCCGTAGCTGAGGAAGGCGATGGCCCGGCCCGTCAGGTCGTCGGCGTTCTCCAGCAGCGAGGCCAGCGCCAGGTACACCGAGGCGGTGTAGCTGTTGCCGATCACGTTGTTGTAGGCCGTGGTCTGCTCCAGGCCCTTGCGGGCCTGGTCCTCGTCGGTGGCGTGCCCGGTGTAGTTCAGCAGGTGCCGGTGCGCCTTGTAGGCCATCTTCGTGAACGGCTGGTGGTAGCAGAACGCGGCGAAGTCCTCGAGCTCCCGGCCGCCCTGCTCGGTGTAGTCCTTCCAGCAGCCCTCGACGGCCTGGAGGTACGCGGTGATCGACTCGTGCCCGTCGACCAGTGCCGCGTCACGGTAGTTGGGCCGCCAGAAGTCCATCACGTCGGCGGTGAACACGCCGGACGGGTCCTCGATGGTGACCAGCGCCGGGTCGGCGGACACCAGCAGCGCGACCGCGGCGGCGCCCTGGGTGGCCTCGCCGGGGCTGTCCAGCTCGTACTTGGACACGTCGCTGGCGATCACCAGGACCCGCTGGGTGGGGTCGCGGCGCACCAGGCCGATCGCGAACTGCAGGCCGGCGGTCGCGCCGTAGCACGCCTGCTTCAGCTCGACGACGCGGCTGGCGGACGGCAGGCCGAGCAGCGAGTGCACGTACACGCCCGCGGACTTGGCCTGGTCGATGGAGGACTCGGTGGCGAAGACGACGGTGCGGATCCGGTCGCTGCCGTGCCGGGCGATGATCGGGGCCGCGGCCGTGGCGGCCAGGGTGACGATGTCCTCGTCGGCGGCGGCCACGCTCATCGACCGCTGGCCGATGCCCACGTGGTACTTGCCGACGTCGGTGCCGTTGTGCGCGGCCAGGGTGGCGTGCGGCAGGACGAACTCGGTGGTGGCCAACGACAGATCGTGGATACCGATCGCAGGGGTGTGGGACATGATCAGACTCCGACCTTTTCCGTGGTGTTGTCGCGTTCCAGCTGCACGTGCGCGCGCATCAGCTCACCGGGGTTGGTCTGCGCCGCCAGCAGCGACAGCTCCCCGCACAGCACGGTCGCCGCGGCGATGACCGCGAGGCGCCGCGCGTTGCCGCCGGGTTCGCGCTCCTCGCGGCAGCCGAGCCGGGCCAGGTTGGTCTCCACGAAGCCCAGGCCCTTGCCGTTGCCGACGGTGCCGACGATCAGGTTGGGCAGGGTGCAGGCGAAGTACAGGTCGCCGTCGCGGTCCTCGGTCATCACGACGCCCTGCGAGCCCTCGACGATGTTCGCCGCGTCCTGGCCGGTGGCCAGGTAGAAGCCCAGCAGCATGTTGGCGAAGTGGGCGTTGGCCGAGCGGATGCCGCCGGCCAGCAGCGTGCCGAGCATGTTCTTGCGGAGGTTCAGCTGGGCGATCCTGGCCGCGGTGGTGTGCAGCACGGAGTCCACGACGTCGGCGGGCACCAGCAGTTCCGCGACGACGTTCTTGCCGCGGCCGAGGATGCCGTTGATGGCGGTGGCCTTCTTGTCCGTGCAGTAGTTGCCGGAGATCGACCCGTAGCTGATGCCGGGGATGGTCCGCAGCAGGTGGTCCAGCAGCACGTCGGACGCCAGGGTCGCCATGTTGTGGCCGGAGGCGTCGCCGGTGGTGAACTCGAAGCGGACGAAGAGCAGGTTGGCGTTGATCTCGTGGCGGACGGCGACGAGTTCGGCGAACCGGCTGCAGGTGCGCACCAGCTTCTGCAGGTCGGGGAGGCCGTCGTCGATGGCGCGGGCGGCGGCCAGGGCGGTGGCCGCGTCGGTGGCCTCGACCAGTACCGAGCGGGTCATCCGCTCGTCGACCAGGGTGGCCACGATGCCCTTCTCGGCCAGCATCGACACCTTCGCGCCGCGGCCGACGGACGGCCACAGCGGCGACTCGTAGGTGGCCAGCGGCACCTGGGTCTCGGTGGTGGCGACGTTGCCGGAGATCTTGACCGGCCCGACCCACCTCATCGGTACCGAGGCGATCGCGTGCGTGCTGCTGGTGCTCATCGAGTGCTCCCCGTCTGCTGGTGACCGTTGCTGCTGCCGGTGGCGGTGCCGTTGCTGTCGGCGGTGGCGGCCGCGGCGGTCCGCCGGGCGTAGCCGGCGGTGTCGATGCCGCGGTCGATGCAGAACTCCCGCAGCTCGCCGGTGATCAGCACGTCGCAGCCGGCGAGCGCGGCCGGTGTGGCCGCGCCGAGCATCGTCTGCAGTGCCGCCAACTGGTCGAGCCAGGTGGTGATCTGGGCGACGAGCGCGTCCACGCCGCCGTCCATGAGCGTGCGCAGGAATCCGCCGGAGGCGCCGACCGCGCCGGCGCCCAGCGCCAGGGCGCGGGCCACGTCCAGCGGGTTGCGCACGCCGCCGGAGGCCAGCACCGGCAGTTCGGCTCCGGCCGAGTCCAGGAGGCACGCGGCCGTGGACAGGCCCCAGCCGTTGAGGTAGGCGTAGTCGCCGAGCGGGCGCCGGCCGTTCTCGATCTTCGCGAAGTCGGTGCCGCCGCGGCCGCCGAGGTCGGCGATCGCGACGCCGAGGCCGGCCAGGGTGTCGACGCTGGCGCGGTTGAGGCCGAACCCGACCTCCTTGACGATGACGGGTACGCCGACGCCTTCCGCGATGGCGGCGATCTGCGGCAGCCACGAGGCGAACGACCGGTCGCCCTCGGGCATCACCGTCTCCTGCACGGTGTTGACGTGGATCTGCAGGGCGTTCGCCTGCAGCAGGTCCACGGCGCGGCGCGCGTTGTCCACCGAGGCGGTGGCGTTGACGTTCGCCATGACGAACCCGTCGGGGTTGCGCTCGCGCAGTACCGAGAACGTGCCCGCGCAGGAGGGGTCCTTGAAGTAGGCGCTCATCGACCCGGAGGCGATGGGCACCCCGGTGGCGGCGGCCGCGACCGCCAGGTCCCCGTTGATCTTGCCGGTGTTCTCGCTCCCGCCGGTCATCGCGTTGATGTACAGCGGTACTTGCCAGGTGATGCCGGCGAAGCCGGTGGCCAGCGACACCTGCGCCCGGTCCAGGCCGGCGAGCGCGTGGTGGACGAAGGTCACCTCGTCGAACTGGTTGCGTCCGGTCGACGCCCGCGCCTGTTCCACGGCGAGCCGGACGTGGTCGTCCTTGCGTTGTGCGATCATTCCTCGTCTCCTTCAGCGGCAACACCCAACGGCAGCGGCAGCACCCCGGCGTCGGTCCACCGGCGGTGCAGCTCGGCCGGTCGGGCCGGGTCCGCGGCATCCAGCAGCGCGATGCCGCAGTCGCCGCCGCCGGCCCCGGACGGCTTGGCCGCTCCACCGGCGGCCTCGGCCGCGGCGACCAGTTCGTCCAGGAGCGGCGTGAACACCCCCAGGCCCACCTGCGCGTCCAGCTGCGCGAGGGCCTGCCGTGCGGCGCGGATCTGCGCCAGCACACCGGCGTCGTCCTTGTCCTCCAGGGCGGTGACCAGCCGCCGCACGCAGTGGTTGCTGGCCGAGGTGAACGCGGCGTGCGCCGCGGTGCCCCGCCATCCCCGCGCGTGCAGGCCGGCCACCAGCGCGGTGCTGGACGCCGGCGTGCCGGTCCAGCCCACTTGAAGCAGCAGTCCGGCCGGCGCCGGTACCCGCCGCACCGAAAGCTGCGGCCAGGACGCGGCCAGCGCGCCTGCCGTGCCGGCGCGGGCGGCGAGCGCCGCGACCTGCGCGCGGTCCGGCGCCTGGTAGCGGATCCAGCCGCCGTAGGTGCTGGCCGCCACGTCTCCGCCCGACGCCCGGGGGTCGAGGGAGACGGTGGTGAGCAGCGCCAGCTTCAGGCGCTCCTCGGTCCCCAGGCGCAGTCCGCAGTACGCGGCCACCGCGTCGATCACGGCGACGGTCACCGCGCCGCTGGAACCCAGCCCGTACTTGCGGCCCGTCTCGTGCAGGGTGCTCTCCACCTCGACCGTGCACTGCGGAAGCGGCCGGCCGTGCTCGGCCAGCACCGCGGCCACGTGCTCGATCGCGGCCACCACGTGCACCAGCCCGGCGGCCCCGGCCGCGTCGTGGGGCTGCAGCGTGTGCCCGGCCCAGGTGAAGCGGACCTGCTGCCCGCCCAGGTCGGAGCGCACCCGCACTCCCCCGCCCGGGTGGTCGCCCACCCGCACGGTGACGTACCGGTCCACGGCCACCAGTACCGCCGGGTTGCCCGCGTCGACCACCGCGTACTCGCCGGCGATGAACAGCTTCCCGGGAGCGCGCCGCACCACGGCGCCGTCCTGGTCCGCAAGGCCCGTCGTCATGGCGGCCGCCGTGCCGACCGCCGTACCGGCGGTCGTGCCGGCGGTCGTGCCGTCGAGGCGGGTCACCGGGCCGCCCCTGTCTCGGGGCCGCTGCCTGCCTGCCCCTTGAGCGGGACGACCCAGGTCTGCACGGCGCCCGCCTCGTGCAGGCGCCGGGTGACCTGTCCCGCCGCGACCG